>JBBSNC010000121.1:0-7971 GCA_038232855.1 Actinomycetales bacterium | reverse complement strand
TAGGCCAGCGTGACCTCATCGAAGAACGGTGTGTCGCCCCAGTAGTCATCGTTGCGCTCCAGGTTCAACGCGGTGCCGCGATCCCAGGACTTAAACGCATACGGCCCCGTACCGATCGGCTTCGCCGCAAGGTTGTCGACGCCGTCAGTGTCAAACATGGCGCCGACCTGGGTGGTCATCGCATAGAGCCACGAGTTGCTCGGCTGGCTCAGGGTCACCGTCAACTCATAGTCCCCCGTTGCCTCGACAGACTCCACGACATCCATCTGAGATTTCAGCGACACCGTCCAGTCATCCGACAGCACGCGCTCAATCGAAAACACGGCATCCTCGGCGGTGAACTCGGCGCCATTGCTGAACGTCGCGTCCTCGACGAGCGTGAAGGTATAGGTCAACCCGTCATCGCTGACCTCATAGTCACTGGCCAGAGCCGGCACAATCTCGCCGCTATTGCTGTCGACTTTCAGCAGCGTTTCGTAGACGTTGTAGAGCAGGGCCTGAGGGATCGCGGCGCCGTCGGTGGTGGTGAAGTCCAGGCTGGCTGGCTCAGCAGCCAAACCGACTCGAATCGACTCACTCTGTGCGTCGCCAGACTTGTTGTCGGTGTCGTCCTCGCTCGCCCCCGCGTTACAGCCCGCGAGCAAGAGGGTGCCGGTCAGGGCAGCACCCACTACTCGGGTGGTGTGAATCGCCATCGGCTGTTGCCTCCGTGTGTGATGCGTGCCCGCCCCATCGCAGGTCCGGCTGGTTGGGGCTGCGTGCTCTCGCTCGCGCAGCAAGGGTATGCCGACTCGCCCGGTAAGCACGCATTCCTCGGTAACGGGCGCATACATGAGGGCAGCCACAAACATCTCGGCGGGCCCGGATCGGATGATCCGCGGCCCCGCCCCCCTCCCTGTTCCTCTATCCAAGCAGCGCCGTCTCCGATGAGGTCTTCAGCACCGCGATTACCCACTCCTTTCCGGCGTGCATCGGTATCGGTGCCGCCATTGGGGCTCAGCGGAGCACGGTGATGGCGTTGAAGGCCCGGGCCGAGGACGCCGAGCAGGAGCAAGCCAGCCGAAGGTCAACCAACTCGCCCCTCTCATCCCGCTCTGGCAGGGAGACCAGGAGCCTCAGGCCGACTGGGGCTGTCGGGCAACAGCCATTCGTCGCCTTTCGCCTGGGGTTTCGGCTTCATCGCCTTGTGTCGAAAGCATCGCCCTATAGGCCGATGCTTTCGATGAAGCCCGATACCCGGGTGACGGGGAGAGCGCGGTCGGCTCGGGTGCATCGTCTTGCGCCGAAAAGCTCGCCCTGCAAGCCGCACTTTTCTCCTTGAGGGCGATGAACGAGGGCACGTGGCCGCCGATTAACCTGTGAGAGGGTTGCCGATCGCCCAGTGAGGAGCGTTGATGAGTCACTACAAGGCCAATATTCGCGACGTCGAGTTCAACCTCTTTGAGGTGCTCGACCGGGCAGCAGTGCTGGGGCGTGCGCCCTTCGATGACATCGATGTCGACACTGCTCGCGACATCTTGAGCGAGGTGGCCACGTTGGCGCAGGGGCGACTCGGCAGCAGCCTGCTGGAGTCGGACCGCAACCCGCCGGTTTTCGACCCGAGCACCGGCGAAGTGAGCATGCCCGAGTCGTTCGTGGCCTCATACCGTGCCTACATCGATTCCGGGTGGGGGCGGCTGGAGATCTCCGATGCCCTCGGGGGCGCCTCGGCACCCCCGTCCCTGGCCTGGGCGGTCGGTGAGATGGTGCTTGGCTCGAATCCGGCGGTGAAGCTGTATTCCTCGGGCTACACCTTCGCCGAGGTGCTGCTCCGCCTCGGCACCCCTGAGCAGCAGAAGCTCGCCCAAGCAATGGTCGAGCAGCCGTGGGGGGCCACGATGGTGCTGACCGAGCCCGATGCCGGCTCGGATGTGGGCGCTGCCCGCACCACCGCAACCCAGGCCGAGGATGGCACCTGGCACATCAGCGGGGTCAAGCGCTTCATCACCTCTGCCACTGCGCCGTTCTACGACAACGTCATCCACTTCGTCCTCGCTCGCCCGCAGGGGGCTGGTCCCGGCACAAAAGGGTTGTCGTTGTTCCTCTTACCGCAGTTCCACGTCGACCTCGCGACCGGTGAACTCGGCGAGGCCAACGGCGTGCAGATCACCAACGTCGAGGAGAAGATGGGTCTGAAGGTCTCGACCACCTGTGAGGTCAGGTTTGGCGAGAAGTCACCCGCAGTAGGCACGCTGCTCGGCGATGTGCACGATGGCATCGCGCAGATGTTCCGGATCATCGAGTACGCCCGCATGATGGTAGGCACCAAAGCCATTGCCACTCTGTCCACGGGCTATCTGCATGCGCTGGAGTATGCGAAGGAACGAGTGCAAGGCAGCGACTTGACCCTCATGGCCGACAAGTCAGCGCCCCGGGTGCGGATCACATCGCATCCCGATGTGCGGCGTTCGCTGATGTTGCAGAAGTCGTATGCCGAGGGCTTGCGCGCGCTCATGCTCTTCACCGCGACATTCCAAGACACGGTGCACGCCGCCCAAGCCCTGCATGGTGAAGTGTTAGAGCCAGGCTCCGAGGCTCATATGGCACAGCGGGTCAACGACCTCCTGCTGCCTCTGGTCAAAGGGTGCGGCGCGGAGCGGGCCTGGGTGCTGCTCGGCACCGAGTCCTTGCAGACTTTCGGTGGCTCGGGGTTCCTCGCCGATTACCCGATCGAGCAGTACGTGCGGGACGCGAAGATCGACAGCCTGTATGAGGGCACGACCGCGATCCAGGGCCTGGACTTTTTCTTCCGCAAGATCGTCCGCGACCGTGGGGAGGCGCTGGGCTATCTGAGCCAGCAGGTGATGGCGACGGTCAAGGGCGGCGGCGCACACGACTCATTGGCGACCGAACGGGAGTTACTTGCCGGCGCTTTGGAATCGTTCAGTTCGATGGTCGATTTCTTGGTCGGGAGGGCTGCAGCCGCTGACCCGCGGGCCGGTGGTGACCCACGTCAGGTGTATGTCGTTGGTCAGCACACCACCCGGCTGCTGCTGGCAGCTGGTGACCTGTTGATCGGCTGGCTCCTCGTGCGTCAGGCCGAGGTGGCGCAGCGTGCCCTGGCCGGCGAGGTTTCGGATGCCGACCGGGATTTCTACACCGGCAAGGTCGCGGCGGCAAGATTCTTCGCGCGGGAAGTCATGCCGCGCTTGAGCAGTGACGCAGCCATCGCGACTGCAGCAGACAATGCACTGATGGACGTGCCGGAGTCGGCCTTCTAAGCGGACCTACTGATCGTAGCGATGGGGTGGACCATCGCGACGATCCACCACCTGACGGTGCGACGTATTTGATTTCTGCTGGTTCATGATGAGACCTAGCAAGAGGGTCAACCCTCCGGCGCCCATCAGGATGTAGCCGATCATGCTCAGATCCACGCCATTCACGGTGGCAGTGACCGCAAAGGTCAATACTGCTCCGGCGACGATCAACAGAATTCCGAGACCTAAACCCATGGCGTTTCCCTTCGTGAATCAACATCATGCGGCGCAGACGTCACATATCGGTCCAACCGTAACCGCTGGAAGCAACACCGACTCATAAACGGCGGTCGTTGAGCACCGGAAATTTTGTGCGCCATTGATCAACTTTTCTCGGATCGATGTCCGCAGAAAGCACTTCCTGCTGCATACCCGCTTCGGCTATCACCTCGCCCCAGGGGTCGATGACTGCGCTGTGCCCCCCCATTTCGGTGCCTGCGTGGGTGCCGGCTGTGTTGCAGGCCAACACAAAGCACTGATTCTCGATAGCGCGCGCTCGCAGCAAGGTCCGCCATGCGCTGACTCGGGCCGATGGCCACGCCGAGGCCAGCACAAACATCTGCGCGCCGGCCTCGATCTGGGCGCGATACAACTCTGGGAAGCGCAGGTCGTAGCAGGTTGAGATCCCGGCTGTGAGTGCATCTGCTGGCGCCGGGAAGTCGACCACGACGACGTCTTCGCCCGCCTCCATGAGCTTGGGCTCCCCCGAGCCGAAGCCGAAACGATGGATCTTGCGATACGTCGCGCATACCGCGCCATCGGGACCAATCACGACCGAGGTGTTCCAGAGTCCTTTCCCTTCGGGGCCGCGCTCGGCCGGGGGCCGTTCGACGATGGACCCGGTATGCAGCACAGCGCCGATGTCCGCCGCTGCTTCGGCGAGCGCCGTGGTCACCGCCCCATCAACGCGCTGCTCCTTGTCGGTCCACGCTCGGTAGTCAAAAGCACCTGCACTCCACAGTTCCGGTAGCACGACCAGGTCGTGGCCGCGCTGGTCGCGCACGAGGGCAGCAACCCGGTCCAGACGCTGCGTCGGTGACTCGTCGTCGCCGTAGGCCAACTGGATCAGCGCGATCTTCATCTCACGACTCCTTCTGTTTCGTGGGGCCCGAGTGTTCCGTGGGTTTCGCGACGGCATTCGAGGGGCGACCCATCGCGGCAAGGCGTTGGTTGTATGCCGCCAGTTCAGCGTCCTCGTCACGGTCGGCTTGGCGGTCGCCGCGCTGGGCGTCGCGCTCGTCTCGGCGCAGCCAGTCCAGGGTGACCAACATCGCCAAAGCCAGGGTCGGCATCTCCCCGATCCCCCAGGCGATGCCGCCCCCGAGTTGTTGGTCATCGAGCAGGTCAGGCCCCCACGACAGGCCGAGCTCTTTGAAGAATCCCGGTGCTAACAGCCAGGTGCCCGACATCAGGGCCAACCCGAAGAAGGCGTGCGCGGCCAGCGTGGCCAACAACACCAAGAGCCGCAATGGCGCGGGCCACTTGGGCGGCCCTGGATCGGTGCCGATCAGCGACCACACGAAGGCATATCCCGCCAGCGTGAAGTGCAGCGTCATCAGCACGTGGCCGGTGTGCGTGGTCAACGCGAACTCAAAAGCCCCAGTCCAATAGAACCCGACCAAACTCCCGAAAAAGATCACCGCAGCCACAACCGGATTGGCGATGATCGCGGCATACCGAGAATGGACGATGGCCAACAACACCTCGCGCGGACCGAGTGTCTTGTCGCGGCGCGCCACGAGTATGCGCAGGCCAAGGGTGATGGGGGCCGCAATGACCAAGAAGATCGGGATCGCCATCATCAGCGCCATGTGCATCACCATGTGCATCGAAAACATGACCCGCCCGTAGACGCCTGGCGCGCCGTTCGTGGCATAGATGAACAGCGTCCAGCCCATCGCCCAGGCGATGCTGCGACCGATCGGCCAGCGGTCGCCACGGGCCCGCATGCGCCACACCCCCGCGGCGTAAAGCCCGAGCGCCAGCACCGCGACGATCAAGAACAACCAGTTGATGCGCCACACGTCGAAGAACGTGTCGGCCCGCAGCGGCGGCGGTTCGGGGTAGCCGGTGAGCAGCTCAACCGTGGATGAGGAGTCGATCTCCTGCAGTTCCGGCGGTGGAGTGCGCGACAAGGCGACGGCCAGACCAAGCGCGACCGACATGACCACCACTTCGATACCTGCGAGCCGAGCGAAAGCTCCAGAACGCTCGAGCCCCCCGGCAATCAGCCGCTGTCGGTGGAGGTAGCCGAAGACGCCGAGGGCCACGAGCGCGGCGATCTTGCCCCAGATCAGCAGCCAGTAGCTGCTGCCCAGATCGCTCCACGTCTCAAGGGTGCCGACAGCGAACAGCAGGCCGGAAAGCCCTACTGCGACGAGGGCCCACAGCGCTAACGTCGAGAACCGGGCAACGGTCACGGTCAGCGCGGAGCCGAGCACCGGTCGCAACATGATGAGCGCGAGCAACCCGCCGACCCAGGCACTGACTGCAAAGAGGTGGATGCCGAGGGCCGTAACGGCCGTTTCGTGGCCCTCATTGCCGCTGGAGTGACCGGTGTAGGCCACCGGGATCAGGGCGGCAAACCCCAGTACCGTCGCCCAGGCCAATCCGGCTCGGGTGCGCACGGTAGCGGCCACACCCGCGACCGCGGTTGCCAGAATGACTTCAAAGATCCAGAGCCGTAGCAGTTCGATGTTCAGCACGTTGTCGCCCAATGACGTCCAGTACCCGCTAGCTCCCAACGGGATCGCCGAGACCTCGCTGAAGCCGACGAGCAGCGAGGCCAGGGCGCTGATCGCCCACACCGCGCCGGTGATCGCAGCGCAGATGGCAGCCGTTTCGCGGCGCCGAGACGTGCGAGATTCGGGAGCGAGGAAGCCACCGACGAGCAACACCCCGATGGTAAGCGCTGCCGCAATGTTGTGGGTCACGCCGATCACGAGTTGGCCCCAGCGCACGAACGGCCCGGCGTCGGCAAGCACCAGAGGGGTTGTCGCTCCGCTTAATGCCGCTGCGGGCAGCACGCAGACAACGGACAACGCCAACACGGCAGCCACCGGCAGCCAGCGCACCCCGGTCAGGGCAGGCGTTGCCTCGGGGTCAGCGTCGGTGCGACGCGGCGGGCTCTGCACTGCCGAGGACATTCCTCCATGGTAGGCAGCCGCGCAAGGTGGATCGGATCGGCATACCTTTCTGGCGTTCTAGCGCTCAAACCGTATGCCGCTGGCCCGCTCGGTAGGCTGCGACCATGCCGTTGCACCCCGCTGCCCCAGAGGAACTCGTCGATCTCATCGAGGCCTATCGGCAGGCGATGCAGTCGATGATCGACCTGGGCCGTTCGTGCCCCGACGGAAAGGTCGATGACCCCACCGCCTGCCCGGGATGGAGCGTCAGGGACCAGTTCGCCCACGTGGCCTCACTGGAGGCCTATTTCGACGGTGGCGACTATCCCGCCGTGGACCTGCCCGAGCAAGGCCACGTGCACAGCGACTTCGCACGGTTCATGGAGTATGGCGTGCAGGCTCGGCGTGGCCATTCGATGCAGGACAACCTCGAAGAACTCGAGACGATGATGTTCAATCGACTAGCCACCCTGGGCAACCCCGAGCTCACCCTCGATACGATGGTCCGCGGCCCGATGGACCGGCAGATCACCCTCGCAGACCTGATGGGCCGCCGGTTGGTCGACATTTGGGTGCACGAGCAGGATGTGCGCCAAGCCCTGGGCCGGATCGGAAACCTCGACAGCCCAGCCGCGTCGATGTTCGTCTCCCGGATCGTCGACGCCTTCCCCCGGGTCTTGGCTAAGCGGCTCGAGCTGCCGGCCGGTCAAACCGTCATCCTCGAGAGCACCGGGCCGGTGACCGCGCGGGTGGGAGTTCGGATGGCCCACGACAGCGAGGGCGAGGTCGTCGGCCACCCGTTGTTCAGCGGCTCCCAGGACACCGCTGCCGAGGATGCCGCCGATCAAGGGCAGCACCCCGAGGAAGACGTGGTCAGCACCACCATCATGATGACCACTGACGCGCTGACCCGTCGCTCGGCCGGTCGTCGCAGCACCGAGGACACGACATACAAAGTGGTCGGCGACGAAGCCACGGCACGCGCTGTGCTCGATGCGCTGGTCATCACGCCCTAGTACCACCTCGACCGGTAGCCTGCTGCCTGACCCCCTCACCAAGGAGCCGCCCCCGATGAAGATCAGAACCTCGATTGTGCTGTGCGCACTGAGCCTTTCCGTGGCGGGATGCACCACCTCGGACGACACCCCACCGGGCTCGGTAGGCGGTTTGGTCGCGGAGGACGGCGAACCTGAAGAGGGTGAAGCCGAAGAAGGCATCGAGCTCGGCACCGGGAGTGAAGAAGAGAGCGCCGAAACAGAAGCACCTGAGTCCGAGGGGGCTGCAGAAGGGGGCGCTGGAGGAGAAGCGGGGGAGGAAGCGAGCCAAACGGCAGAACCGCCAGAAGGAGAAGAGCCCACCGAGGGTGAATCCGCCCCAGACCCGGCCGCGATGACCGACGACGTGTGCATCGCGTTCTTCGACGGAGCAGCGCCGCTGGCAGCCCGTGCGGAAGACACCCGCCTCTTGGTCGCGCGCGGCTCGGTCGAGAACCTGTCGGACCTGGGGTACAGCGAGATCACCGTGATGGTGCAACGGCTCGACGAACT
>JBBSNC010000120.1:0-8074 GCA_038232855.1 Actinomycetales bacterium | reverse complement strand
GGAGCCAATCACCAGCACGCTAGAGATGTCGTCACGCTTAGGCATGGTCCGCCTTCGTTGCGGACGTCTGGAGCACCTCGACGAAGCGATCAAACAGGTATGCCGCATCGCGCGGACCGGCTGCTGCTTCCGGGTGGTATTGCACGGAGAAGGCTGGGACGTCTTCACACTCCAACCCCTCGACGACCTGGTCGTTCAGCGCGACGTGCGAGACCCGAACGCTGCCGTATGCGGTCGCCGCCGGCTCCTGGATCGAACCTGGCCAGTCCACGGCAAACCCGTGGTTGTGACTCGTGACTTCGACCTTGCCGGTGGATCGGTCCAATACGGGTTGGTTGATCCCGCGGTGGCCAAACGGCAACTTGTAGGTGCCAAGGCCCAACGCCCTGGCCAACAGTTGGTTGCCGAAGCAGATCCCGAAGAACGGCATCCGAGCATCCAGCACTTGCCGGAGCAGTGCCACCTCCGCATCGGCAGTGGCTGGGTCGCCCGGCCCGTTGGAGAAGAACACGCCGTCCGCCCCGGTGGCCAAGACGTCCGCAAACGAACTAGTCGATGGCATGACGTGCACCTCGATCCCGCGTTGGGACAACAAGGCAGGTGTCATGCCCTTGATTCCCAGGTCGAGAGCAGCCACCCTGAAGCGGGGCAATCCTGGCAGCGCTGAGGGCACGACATAGGTCTGCTGCGTGGACACCTCGGCGGCCAGCGCAGACCCAGCCATCGCAGGCGCGTCAAGCACGTGCTGAAGCAGGTCGGTTCGGGGAGCAAGGGCTGTATCTCCGGAGAAGATGCCGACGCGCATCACCCCGCGATCGCGCAGATGCCGGGTCAGTGCCCGGGTGTCGAGTTCGCAGATGCCCACGACGTCGTGTTCCACCAGGGCCTGCTCCAGATCGCCTTGTGAGCGCCAATTCGAGGGACGAATGGCAGGGTCGCGCACCACGAACCCGGCCACCCAGATCCTTTGGCTCTCCATGTCGTGTGTGTTGACGCCGGTGTTGCCGATGTGCGGCGCGGTCATGACCACCACTTGCCGGTGGTAGCTGGGATCGGTCAGGGTCTCCTGGTAGCCCGTCATGCCGGTGCTGAATACCGCCTCGCCGATGGTCTGCCCGAGGGCCCCGTAGGACATCCCTTCAAACGTGCGTCCGTCCTCTAACACCAGCATGGCGGGAGTCCGGGGACCCGATGTGAGGGTGCTCATGCTGCACCTCCCCAGACCAGGCCTTCGCGCGCAGTGATCTTGCCTCGCAGCATGCTGAGGTGCACGCTGCCGGTCAGCGACCGCCCATGCCAGGGGTTGTTGCGGGAGAGCGATTGCGAGGCCGAGCCATCGACCACGATCTCGCGGGTGGGATCGATCAGCGTCACGTTGGCAGCTGCCCCTTCGACGAGGCCCTGCCCGTGGTCGGTGAGCCGGGCAATCTGTGCCGGGGCGCTCGACATCACCCGCGCCACGTCAGACCAGTTCATCCGCGAAGTCGCCACCATCGTGGTGCTGACGACGGACAGTGCCTGCTCCAGCCCCAACATGCCGAACGCGGCATCACCGAACGCGTGCTCCTTGTCTGCCCGCACGTGGGGCGCGTGGTCGGTGGCCACGATGTCGATGGTTCCATCGGCCAGGGCTTCGCGCAGCGCTTCGACATCAGAGGCCGGCCGTAGCGGCGGGTTGACCTTGTAGATCGGATCGTAGGTGGCCACCAGGTCAGCGGTGAGCATCAAGTGGTGTGGGGTCACTTCGGCGGTGACCTGGATGCCCTTCGCCTTGGCCCAGCGGATGACGTCGACGCTGCCCGCGGTGGAGACATGCGCGATGTGCACCCGAGACCCGGTATGCCGCGCCAACATGACATCCCGAGCGACGATCGACTCTTCGGCCACCCCCGGCCACCCGGGCAGACCGAGTCTGCCTGACAGTTCGCCCTCGTGGGCGCAGGCATGGCCATCGGCCAGCCGGGGGTCCTGCGCGTGTTGGGAGATCACGCCGTCGAAGGCGCGCACGTATTCAAGAGCCCGCCGCATCAACTTGGCGTCGTGCACGCACGTCCCGTCGTCAGAAAAGACGCGCACTCCCGCTCGGCTCTGCGCCATCAGCCCTAGCTCGGCGAGCTCGCCACCGGCCAGACCTTTGGAGACAGCCCCCACTGGATAGACATCGACATATCCGGCTCGCTGCCCGAGGTCATAGACCCGTTCTGCGGCCTCGGCCGTGTCGGTCACCGGCGAGGTATTGGCCATCGCGAAGACCGCCGTGTAGCCGCCCAGCGCGGCTGCTCGGGAGCCGGACTCGATGGTTTCACTGTCTTCCCGGCCTGGCTCGCGCAGATGAGTATGCAGGTCGACCAGACCAGGCAGGGCTACGAGCCCGTCGGCATCCAGACGCTGGACACCGGGGGATGCCAGCTCGGCGGCTGTCACACCTGCGGCGACAATTCGGCCATCCGCAATCAGCAGATCACCCGCCCCGCCGCCAGCCAGGTCAGCGCCGACGATGAGCAATTCGGATGACTTCTGGGCGCTCATGCGGCGATCCCCTCTCCTACGAGCAAGTGGTACAAGATCGACATCCGCACCGCGACACCGGCCGAGACCTGCTCCAACACCAGCGACTGCGCCGCATCAGCGGCGTCCCCACTGATTTCCAGACCTCGGTTCATCGGGCCCGGATGGCAGATGACTGCATGCTCGGGCAGCGCCGCGAGTCGCTGCTTGGTCAGTCCGTAGGTGACGGCATACTCCCGTGCGGTGGGGAAATAGCCACCGCTCATTCGCTCCCGCTGCACGCGCAGCATCATCACCGCATCCACTGTCGGCAACACGTCGTCCAACGCGTAGGACGTGCTGAATCCGTCAGTGTCCGACCAGGGGCCGATCCCGCTGGGCATCAATGTCGGTGGGGCGACCAGGGTGACTTTGGCACCGAGCGTTCGTAGGCAGAGCAGGTTGGAGCGCAACACCCGTGAATGGGTCAGATCCCCCACGAGGGCAATGTGCTTGTCGGCCAAATCTCCCAACCTGGCCCGCATGGTGTAGGCATCCAGCAGAGCTTGGCTGGGGTGCTCATGGGTGCCATCGCCGGCGTTGACGATCGAGCAGTGCGTCCACTGGGCGATCTGCGCGGGCGCACCCGATGCCATGTGCCGGATGACCATCATGTCGACGCCCATCGCGTCGATTGTCTTGACGGTGTCGCGCAGGCTCTCCCCCTTCGAGACCGAGGTGCCCTTGCCGGTCAGGTTGATGGTGTCGGCAGACATCCATTTGCCGGCCAGCTCGAAGGAACTGCGGGTGCGGGTGGAGTCCTCGAAGAAGAAGTTGATGACGGTGCGACCGCGCAAGGTGGGCAGCTTCTTCACTTCACGATGCTGCACTTCATGCATCGAGGTGGCTGTGTCCAAGATTGCGGTGATCTCATCTCGACTGAGGTCAGCCATCGATAACAAGTGCTTCACAGGGCTGCTGCCTCCGCCCCCGGCGTGTCGATCAGGACTTCGTCGTGACCATCGATCTCTCGCAGCTGCACCGAGACGCGCTCGGTGCGGGCCGTCGGCAGGTTCTTGCCGACGAAGTCAGCGCGGACCGGCAACTCCCGGTGACCACGATCGACCAGCACTGCCAAGCGCACGATCCGCGGCCGACCGAAGTCGGCGAGGGAGTCCAGCGCGGCTCGAACGGTGCGACCCGAATACAGGACGTCATCGACCAGCACGACGACTTTGCCGTCTATCCCCCCGGCCGGAAGTTGTGTCGCTTCCAGCGCTCGCACGGGCTGACGACGCAGATCATCGCGATACATCGTGATGTCCAACGCCCCAGCCGGCACCTGCTCACCTTCGACCTCGTGGATCGACGCAGCGAGGCGGGCCGCCAGCGGCACCCCGCGTTTGGGTATGCCGAGCAGCACCAGATCTTTGGTGCCCTTGTTGCTCTCGAGGATTTCGTGCGCGATACGGCGCAGTGCCCGCGTGACTTCGGTCTCGCTCAGCACGCTTCGGCCGTTGGCTGGACTCATAGTGGGCCCACGCTCCTTCCCCGCCTCACTGGACGGTGGTTAAAGGATGGTGATGCCAACACTGTACAGCCGCCGAGGACACCTGAGGGACATGTCACGTGCAGAGCCCAGGTGCTGATCCTGTTCATCGTGATCGCAGTGGCTGTGCTCCGCATAGCCGTGCACGCGCAACCGCGCCTCCCGAGCCCGCCGCCGGCCCCGAGCGCTCAGCCACCCCTTCACCACCGGGTGAGTTCTGCCCTTGACCAGGTCGTGAGCGCGGAGGAATATGACCACATGAGGCCGACAGGTGTCGCTCGCATCGCACCCTGGCTGCTCACACTCGGCCTGCTCACGGCATGTGGCGGCGAGGATGAGTCGACTAGCCCAGCCTCCCCCGCCCCTTCCAGCGCCAAGGCCACCACGGCCACCACGACACCGACCACGCAGGACGAGGCGAGTGACGAAGCCGGCGCCGACCCAGCGGGCGATGCCTGCGCGTTGTTGGACCCGGCCTTCCTCGACTCAGTCATGGAGGGCAGCACCACCATGCTAGGAGGCCCCTTCGAGTTCGGTGAGCCTCTGCAGCAATCCCCCACCGATTTTTGCTCGTGGCGAGAGACCAACTCCCAGTTGTCGATGCAACTGACGCTGGAGCCTGCAGCCGCCTCGGAAATCGAGGATCACAGCGGCCGCGCCTACAACATCGATGTGCCCCCCGTACCGATCCCACGAGACGGACCGGGCACCGACGCCGTCCTGCTGACCGACACCGCATTCGCTGACGTGGGTGGGGAAGGCATCGCCTACGGCTACTTCTTCGTCGCTGACGACGTGACGGTCTTCATCGAATCCGTCGGGCTCGAGGTCACCGCGGACCAACTGCGAGCGATGGCGGACGAAGCAGCCAACCGCCTGGGCCTCCGGTAGTCCCCCCACGGACTAGTCGAACTGCACACTCAGCTCACGCCGAAGCGCGTCGCCGCAACTCCTCGTTGATAGCCGGCACGATCTCGTGCAAGTCACCGATCACCGCGTAGTGCGCGCGCGTCACCATGGGGGCATCGGGGTCTGAGTTGATCGCCAGAATTGTCTTCGCGCTGGAGCAACCAGCCCAATGCTGAATGGCTCCACTGATCCCGCAAGGGATGTACAGATCGGGGCTGATCCGGCTTCCGGTCTGACCCACCTGCTCATGGTGCGGTCGCCAGCCGAGGCTGGTCACCACGCGAGAGACGCCTAGCGAGCCACCGAGCAGGTCGGTGAGCTCCATGAGCTCGCCGAAGCCATCCGCGCTGCCCGCCCCCCGCCCGGCTCCGACGACGACCTTGGCCGACTTCAGGTTGCCGGACTCATCCGGCGCTCCGGCCTCCGTGCGAGCAACGCGCACGGCGAGATCGCTGCTCGTCGGCGAAACCGCAACGTCATGCACCTGCGGAGTCGTCGGTGCATCAGAGGCGGCCGGAGCGCACGCGTGGCCAGCCACGCTGAAAACGCCAAGCCCGTCACTGAGCTCCATCACTTCCAAGGCCGCCCCGCCATAGACCTGGCGGCTCACCTGCAACGGCTCACTCTGCTCCACCGTGACCACGTTGGCTGCCATCAGCACATCGCGTCGGGCGGCCACGTGCGCCAAAACTTCATTGCCCCGCGGCGACCCGCCGGCGATGACGATAGTGGCACCGGCGGCC
Source organism: Actinomycetales bacterium (assembly GCA_038232855.1). GTDB lineage: Bacteria > Actinomycetota > Actinomycetes > Actinomycetales > Dermatophilaceae > Ornithinicoccus. Next base: position 2,386 of record JBBSNC010000120.1, on the reverse strand, counting down.
TCCACAGCAGCCACCACGGCGGCCGCCCAGGCAGCGGGCGCAAAAGCCGCAAAGCCCTCGCCGCCCGCCTGGAAAACCCGGGCCACGCCATACTCGCCGAGTTGACCGAGCACGACATCCGCCGAACCTACGACAACCGCATCGATCTGCGTCTCCAGCGACCGAGCAAAGGTCAGGGTTTCTGCGCTGACTTCACTGATGCTGTCGTGAGCTTCGATCAGGACCAGGCAACTCATCGCAGAACCCCTAGTTCTTCTAGCAGATCCGCCACGGCGGGCGCCGCGTCGGCTCCTTCGCCCAGGATCGTGACCTGGCTCGGTGGTTTCGGTGGGAGGGTGAGCCGCACTCGCGCTGGGCCCTGGGGCTGGACATCAGGCTCGATTGTTTCGATCTTGGCTCGCTTGGCCTTCATCCGGCCGGGGATGGTGGGGTAGCGCGGCTCAACGCCGCCCTCCATCACGGTCACGATGGCAGGCAACGCGACCTCGAAGACTTGGCTGCCACCGGCAGGTCCATCACCGCGTGCGACAACCTGCCCACCGGCGAGCTCAACTGTTGATATCCCGGTGACCACTGGTCGCTCCAGGGCATAGCCCAAGCGCACGCCGACCTGGAAGTCACCAGTGTCGGCCGCGTCGTTGCCCAGCAGAATCAGGTCGTATGACGTTCCGGCGGCTTCGTGGGCACGCACTACGTCCGCAATGGCGAGGGCGATGTCGCGCGGGCCGAAGGCCGCCGGCACGGCCTCGACCAGCACAGCGTTGGTGCAACCACGAGCCACCGCATCACGCAGCTGCTCGATCGCGTCCTCGTCGCCGAGTGTCAGCACGGTGACTTCGCCGTCCGTTTCTGCCGCCTGTTGCACTGCCAACTCGATGGCGCATTCCTCGTGGGCGCTCACCGTGGCACCCAAGTGCCGATCATCGACATTCATCGCATCGCCGGTCAGCGAGACCTCGCCGCCGGTGTCCGGGACGCGTTTCACACACACCAGAATGTTGCTCATGCTTAACTCCGAATCCGGTCGTTCTCAGGGTCAAAGAGGGAGGTAGCGTCGACCGAGTCGACGACAACAGGGTAGAGCTCTTCCATGTAGGAGACAGTCAGTTCAGTCTCGATTACCGCCTGTTCATGCGGCAAGTAGCCCATCAGGATGTGCTTGCCCAGGGAGGGGGCGTTGCCGGCGCTGGTCACATACGGGTGGTGCCCGTGACCGTCGGTGAGCAGTTCGCCGTCCTTGGACAAGAGCGGCTCGCCGCCGAGCATGTAGCGCTTCACTCCTGACGCGGACGTGTGGTCCTGCACGGTCATCGTGCAGAGCGCCGACCCCGAGTCGCATTCGCGCTGCTTGAGGTAGGCCTCGCGACCGACGAAGTCGGCTTCCTTGACCTTGGGTCGCTGCATACCGGCTTCGACAATGTTGCGCTCAGCGTCAAGCTCGGCACCGAAGGCGCGGTAGCCCTTCTCGATGCGGCCCGTGGTGCCGTAGACACCGATCCCGACTGGCACCGCACCGAACTCGGCGCCGGCTTCGAACAGCATGTCCCACAGCCGGGCCCCCTGCTCGATGGGCACGTAGAGCTCCCAGCCCAGTTCACCGACGTAGGAGATGCGCGAGGCGAGCACGGTCATCGAATCGACTTCGATCTCCCGGCAGGTGGAGAACTTGAAGCCCTCGGGGCTCACATCGTCGCCGGTGATCTTGCTGAGAATGTCGCGAGCATGCGGGCCCCAGACGCCCAGCGTGGTGTATGCCGAGGTGAGGTCGACGACGCTCGCACCGTCTGGCATACGGTCGGCGAACCACTTGAGGTCGACCATGCCGTGCCCGCCGCCAGTCACCACCCGGAATTTGTCGTGTGCCAGTTTCATGACCGTGAGGTCGGAGATGAAGCCGCCCTTCTCATTCAGAACCGGCGTGTAGATCACCCGACCGTCAGCGACATTGGCTTGACCGACGATGATCCCCTGGACCGCCTCCAGCGCAACCGGGCCGACCACGTCAAAGATGGTGAAGGCCGACAGGTCGAAGACCCCGGCGCGCTCGCGCATGGCAAGGTGCTCGGCATTGATGATGGGCGACCACCAGCGGGCGTCCCATTCATGCTCACGCGGCATGACAGCGTCGCCGAACTCTTCCAGCAACGGTGCGTTCGACTCATACCAGTTCGGGCGTTCCCAGCCGGCTGCTTCGATGAAGACCGCGCCCAGGGCCCGCTGTGCCTCGTTCATCGGGGACAACCGTTTGCCACGGTCGGACTCGTACTGCTCGGCCGGGTGCACGATGCCGTAGGTCTTGATGAACGCCTCACCCGTACGAGCCTTGACGTGGGCACGAGTGCGCTGGTGCGGGTGGAATCGGGCGATGTCGGACTGCGACACATCG
>JBBSNC010000119.1:0-8109 GCA_038232855.1 Actinomycetales bacterium | reverse complement strand
GTCGTGCAGGAATCCAGGCTCGGGAAGGTGGGGGTCGAGTGCCGCGACAGCCGAAAGTCGGGGTAGGGACGGATGCTCTACCAATTCATCGGCCAGGTGCGCGTCTGAGCCGGGCGCCGCATACAACAGGACGTGGTGGCCGCGTTGTCGCAGCGCGGTGCTCAGGGTGGCGACGAAGGACTCCTGGCCGCCAGCGAAGGGCTCGGCGACGGGGTGCCGAGAGGGCCCGAGCAGCGCGATCCTCACGACGGTGTGCTCAGCGAGTTGAGATAGCCGGCGAAGCCACGCTCGACTCGGCCCGACAGACGGCCGGAGGTGCGCACCCGCGTGGTGTCGGTGGCGACCCACCGTTCGCTTCCCGACTGCACCCGGGCGACGAGGGCCACATCTTCGTGGGCTGTTCGCAATCCGAAGCCGCCGACTGCGCGCCAGGCGCTGGCCCGCACCCCGAGGTTTGCTCCGTGCACGTGCGGATGCCCTTCGGCCAGGCGGTGCCGTCCGTGCCAGGCTGCTAGCACGGCAGGGTCGACCACTTCGGTCGGCTCGACCGTGCCGATCACGAGGTCCATGCCTCGGTCGGCCCAAATCAACTGTCGGCTCAGCCAGGTCGAGGGCACCACGGTGTCCGCATCTGTGCAGGCCAGCCAGGTGTGTGACTCCGCGGGGCTGTGCAGAGCGGTCAGTCCGTGCACCACCGCGGCGTCGCGGGTGGCGCCCACGCCATGTCCGTTCAAGATCACCATCTGCGCGCCGGTCGCCTCAACCACCCTGGCCGAGCCGTCCGTGCACCCATCCAGGGCAACGACGATACGAGTCTGGATCTCAGGTCGCAGCCGTCTCAGCGTCCTGGTCGCCGCTAAGACACTGGTCAGGCACCCGCCCAACAGGACTTCCTCATCCCGTGCCGGGATGGCGACGACCACGTTGTGTGTGGTCCTCATGCCCTGCCCTCCTGTTCGGCTACGGATGGCGATTCCGCCCATACCTCGATGCACAGGTCATCGTCGGCATGCCATGCTTTCGGGCAGCCGAACAGGTCGCGCGCCTGCTCGTGCACCAGCACCCCATCGAGCGGCACGTCGTTCGTGGGGTGCTGCCAGTGGCACAGCACCAGTTCGCCGCCCGGCGCCAGTGCTGCGTGAGCACGGCGCAGCGTCGCGATCAACTCGCTTGGTGTCAGGAAATACCCCACCTCGGAGAGCAAAACGAGATCAAACTGTCCAGCAGGTAGGTCTTGCGGGACTGTGCCTTGAGTGACAACCGCTTCGGGAGCCGCCAGCCGAGCCGCATCAACCGCTCGGCTGCTGGTGTCCAGTGCCCACAGCCCATCAGCCCGAGACGACAGTGTCGAGGTCACGTAGCCGTCGGCGCACCCAACTTCGAGCACGCGTCGATATCGCGGGTGTCCCAATATTGCCAAGACCAGGTCGCGGCGTCGCTGCTCGTAGAAGGACCCGGCAGTTCTCCAGGGGTCGGTGCCTGCGTCGTACATCTGGTCAAAGGCGGCTGTGCGCGCCGAGGTGCGCTCGGCAGCAACGGTGCCCGACAGCGTGGGCAGCGCATCGTTGGGGTCGATCAGCGTTTCGATCAGTCGGCGTGCTCGGGTCAGCGGCGCCGTGCCCAGAACGAGTCTCCAATCGGCGTATCCGGAGGCTGCATCCAGCCCCGTGTATTGCGAGGTGAAAGCTTCCAGGGCGGCCCGTTTGCGCCAGCAGCCGACGAGCGATGTCTCGCACATGACCGCGTGCTGCCACGGGAAGTCCGCGGGCACACCCCAATGCCACAACCAGATCGGGAAGTGCGCTATGACGGCCCCGGTGGCCGCAGCGGCTCGTGCGGCGGCAGCGCCGAGCGCGTCGTGGTCGCTATGTCCGTCGTCGGTCCACGGCGCCAAGATCAACGTGTCCGCACCTGCGCGGCTGGCAATCGCTGCGGTCAGCTCGGCCCCGTGGCCGTGCAATCCGGTATCGGGCAAGCCCAGATGCACCACGTGCGCCCGTGGAGCGAAGCCCGAAACGGCGCGCTCCACTTCGCGGCGTCGAGCGGCACCGAGCCGTGCGCGCGCAGCCTCATCCAGCCCAGGATGGGATTGCTCCCCGGCGGATGCCACCACGACTGTGAGGGCCATCCCGAGGTCAGCCAGGTCGCTGACCAACCCACCGACGCCCAGCGTCTCGTCGTCGGGGTGTGCGGCGGCGACCAGCACGGTGGAGAAGCGATTGACCGCAGCCGCGATGTCGAGTGTCGGCACGTCATCCCATTGACGAGCGGACCACCATACGGATTCGGCAGTGCCCTGCTCCCGGTGGCTGAAGCGCGGGGGCGCGGCCGTCAAGACGCTGACCCGTCAGGCTCGTTGAAACTGGTGGAGACCAACGAACCAAGTCGAGCCAGATCCCGTTCGGCATGGTGCTGCCGGAGGTAGAGGGTGAGGTCGGCGACGCGCCTGGAGTGACGTTCATCAAAAGCCAACGGCCCCGGTCCGAGCGCATGGCCCACTGTCGTCAGCGCGCCTTCCGCAACCTCGGCCACGCAAGCGCGCGTTCGGGCAGCCAACAACGATGCTTCGTCATAGGTGGTGTTCGGATCGTCCATTTCGGTGGCCGCATGGCGCAGTGTCAGCAGCGCCGTATACAACGCGACATCGCAGCGCCCGAGATGCATGAGCGCCATCTGATCCGGTGGTATCCGATTCGCGGCCGCCCAGAGCGACCCAGCGAGTGCGGCTGCCGCACCGAACCAGACGGCGGCGACGGCGATGCCACCCCAGGCGAACCCCGGACGTCGCAGATACCACCCCGACGGTCCGATCGGGTAGGCTGTGGCGCCATCGAAGTGGACTGTGCCTGTGCGGATGTCGGCCAGGCCATGGGCGTTCCACTGGGACATCTCGACCCGGACACCTGAGTCCTGAAGTGAAACGGCGAAGAGTCGCTGTTCATCATCGTCGGCCGATGCCGTGATCAGTGCGTGCGAGAGCCGGTCGGCCAGTGAGCACCATTGCTTCGGGCCGTGCAGGAGCCACGTGCCGTCAGCCTGCGGCCCAGTGGCGGCGGTGTGCGCACCCGGCGGGCGCGCGGCATATACCCCCCAGGTGCTACGCGCGTCTCGAGCCGGAGGGGGCAGAGCGGTTGCCTGTGCCTGGTGCAGGATTGCCAGAGCATCGAGGTGGGGCTCGATTGCGCGTGCAGTGGTGAGGTCAACACTGCCGATCGTGGCGAGCGCTGAGAGCACTGGCCAGCTGTTGTGACCGATCGTGGGCGCCGACCCGGACAACGTGCAGGCGAGATCCATCGCGGCCGCGATGTCACCCTCAGCCGGAGATGTTTGGCCAGCGAGCATCTCATCGCCCCAATCGGCGAATCTCCAGGGCGTCGTTGTTGGCACTCGTACGACAGTAGGTAATACGGCACCCCGGGAGCACACCCGCAAGGGTGTGCTGGAGGCGCCGACTGAGGGTTTCGCGGATCAACGGGATACCTTGAACCTATGTCCAAATCGGAGTTGATGACGGTCGCGGTCATCGACGACTATGAAGTAGTCGTTCGTGGCGTGGCTGGCTTGCTGCAGCCATTCGCTGATGAGCTGACGGTGATCGAGTTGGATGTAGACCTGCCGGTAGCTGTGCCGGTCGATATCGCCCTCTATGACAGCTTCGCGATGGAGGGCACAGCGACAGATGCGCTCGACGCGATCGTCGGCAATCTGAACATTGCTGCCCTGGTCTTCTACACCTGGCACCTCAGCCCCGAGTTGGTGGCGGCGGCGCGCAGCCGTGGAGTCAGCGGCGTCCTTTCCAAGGCCCTGTCAGCAGCGGAATTAGTGCAGTGCCTGCGTCGGATCCGCGCCGGCGAAGTGGTGATCTCAACGGAGCCGACTGGCGATGCGCCCGTTGTCCAGGGGGAGTGGCCGGGCCGCGAGCAGGGGCTGACTGCGCGCGAGGCCGAGATCGTGGCTCTGATCGCGCGGGGCTTGAGCAATCAAGAGATCGCAGAGCGCACATACCTCAGCATCAATTCGATCAAGTCCTACATCCGCTCCGCTTATCGCAGGATGGGGGTGACCTCGCGCAGTCAGGCGGTGCGGTGGTGCATGGAGCAGGGAATCGACAGTGCCCCTAAGCGGATTCCGCTGAATCGGAAACGGAACGTTGATGTCGTGGGGTCCGTGGCGAACTGAGCTGCGCTTTAGCGAGGCCACTACCCAGCTAGGCGGCTGGGCGGGTCAGTTTCACGGCGCACTGCCCGTTCGTCCTGCACGTGTGCGACCTCAGCCGTTGGGGCGCCGCCGCCCCATCGGTGCGGCCACCACCATGCGGACGCAGCGTCCAGGGGCGCCTGCGGATACGTGTCCAGAACTTCCTCGAGCATGGCAGCAAGCCGCTCATGCAGTCGTGTTGTCAGCGCATCCGCGTCCTCCCCGGGCCGCGGTGTCAGTGGTTTCCCCACCATGATGCTGACTGCTCGTCCGCGGCGCAGCGACCAGCGACGCTCGGTGGTCCAAACCCGGTGGATGCCGAAGTGGACAACCGGAACCAACGGGGCACCTGTGCTCAGCGCAAGGTATGCCGCGCCGCGCCGGAGATGCTCTCGATCCTTCACGAAGAAGGACCGGCCGATGGTGGCTTCGGGATAGATCGCGACAACGTCACCGCCTTTCAGCGCCTCGAGCACCTGCCGGGCCGCCATCGCGCCGTAGGCTCGGTCAACCGGGATGTGCCGCATACCCCTCATCAGTATCCCGCCCAACCGTGAGCGAAACACGGACTCTTTGCCCAAGAACCGCACGAGTCGTCCGCGTTGCACGGCGGGTAGGGCGACGATCTGGAAGTCGAGAAAACTTGTATGGTTGGCAGCGAGGACAGCGGGCCCGGTGGTGGGGATGTTCTCGCGCCCGTATACCTCGATCCGCAGGCCCAGGGCAGCAAACAGGAGCCGACTCGCGGCGACGACGAAGCGGTAGAAGGACTCCTTCACGTTCGGTATTCGGAGCCGTAGCCGGATTGGTTTGGTCATTGTCCGAATCTGCGATGCCAAGATGAAGTGTTGACTCTCACACCGTGTCAGGCAGGAGAACAGTGTCGTGATTCCCATTGGAGACTTTGCCCGACTCGGCCAGGTGTCGATCCGGATGTTGCGGCACTACGACCGCATCGGACTCTTGCCTCCGGCCAGCGTCGACCCCTTCTCCGGCTATCGCAGGTATGCCGCCGAGCAACTCGCCCGGCTCAACTGGATCGTGGCCCTGAAAGACCTCGGCTTCACTCTTGAGCAGGTGGCTTCGGTCTTGGATAGCGGCTTTGACGCGGAGGAACTGCGCGGAATGCTGCGGCTACGACAAGCGGAACTGGAACAGGAGCAAGCGTTGGCTCGCGGTCGTCTGGGCGGCGTCGAGCATCGTCTTCGACTTATTGAAAAGGAGAATGTCATGTCAGACACGGAGTATGTCGTGAAGTCGCTGGCAGCAGTTCGGCTGGCTGGACGCCGGGCTACTGCGCAGTCTCAGCCGCAGATCGCGGAGATGGTGGAGCCGGCCTTTCAGGAGCTGGGCCAGGCGGTGTCTGCGGTCGGTGGGAGCCTTGAGGTCCCCATCGCGCAGTACGAGATGGGCGAGGAAAGCATCGACATCATTCTCGGATACGCCCATTCGGTGCCTGTCGAGGGCGCGGAGTCGATCGATCTGCCCGGCGCCGAGCATGCGGTGTGCGCGGTGCATCTGGGGTCGATGGACGGCATTGGGTCCTCGTGGCAGGCGTTGGCTCGATGGATCGAAGAGCAAGGCTGGTCGATGGATGGCCCCGGGCGGGAGCACTATGTACGCGCCTACCCGCCGGATGACCAGTCGCAGTGGGTGACCGAGTTACAACAGCCGGTCATCCGATCCTGACCAACGGCTGCGCGTTGCGGCATCAGCCGCGAGTCATTCCTGAGCTGGGCCGATCGCATTGAGGTAGTCCGACACCCGTTCGCGGGACCAATCTTGCGACAGGGTGTCGGCTATCCGCTGCGCGGCCTCGGCCGGTGTGCCTTCGGTCTCGGCCCAGGCGCTGCGGGCGAACCCGTCCAGATAGGCGTCACTGCCGGTGTCACCGAGTCGCATCGCAGCCTCATCGATAGCCCCCTGCAGCCGCCCCGCGAGTTGGGCTTTGGCCACGTCGCTGCCTTCGCGAGCCACGACCATCGAAGGCAACTCTCGCCAGTAGGTCACCTGGTATTCCGTCATCGTGACTCCTTCCGAGCGTCCGTGTTCGTGTGCACCTTAGCCCCGAACGCCCTTGCCTCAAGCCAGTGGCAGGTCCGCGTCGGCGCCGGTGGCCGCATCGTGCAGGTCGATGACCAGACGTTAGGACTCCACAGGGGGCCCGCCAACGGAACCGATGCGTCGGCATACGACGTGCCCTTGGCGTTGTGCGTCCTACTCATCGGCCCTGCGTCGCCTCCATTGCTGATTGTGCTCAGTGCGATACGGCACCGTATCGATTGCGGCTCACCTCGGCGATCAGCGTGCATGCGCGTAGGTGCTCGATGGCCGGTCCTTCCTCTCGGATCCAGAATTTTGGTGGCTCTCGCATGCATCCCACCCTTCGACCGATGCTGGTCTGCTCATTGTGCCGCCTTCTTGGCATAGTGCTGCGCTGCAGCCCGGCCACCATGCGCATACACCGACACCATGCGGGGCGCTAGCGACCTAACGCGGTGCAGACGCAGGCCCGGTTGCCCTCCGGGTCGGCCAGCACCACGAAGGTGGGGGCCTGCTCGTCGTCGACCACCGTCCCACCGACCGCGACCGCAGCCTCGATGCGCCCCTGCGCCATATCCGCTGGCACCCACACGTCGAGGTGGAACCGCTGCCGAGGCGTTTCATGCTCATCCGTGTGCTGAAACCACAGCAACGGCATGCGGCCACGGGGATCGGCCACATCGTCACCGTCGACCGCGTCTGCCGACCCCGTGAGCAATGCCGCCCAGAACGGACCGAGTGCCGCGACGTGCGCGGTATCCAGGCCGAGCTCCACCTCTGCGAGCACCGATGGGTCAGCCTTGATCCCCTGATCTGCGGCGATCGTGCTGATCCTTTCCGCCAGGCGCACATCGCGGTCGGTGATGCGTGACACGTCGTGGCTGATCAAGGCGAGGTCGACCCAGGGGTAGGTCAGGGTGATGTCGGGGTGATGGTCGGCCTCTTCGGCGGCAGCGCCAACAGCGTTGACGAACTGCAAACCCGCCTCGAAGGTCCGGGTGAGGTATCGAGCATGAAGCGCCTGGGCGAGTTTTCGCCAATCGGTCAAGTGGTCGAGATCGAGTGCCATGACTCCACCGTGTCACGACGGGATGCGGGTCGGCCAGTGTTGTTCGGCGAGTGCCGCGCTGCCCCGTTGCTCAGTGGGCTGCTGCCTTCTTGCTCTTGCGCGGGATGAGGTGCATCACCGCGACCACCAGGGCGCCCCAGATCAGACCGATAATGGCCGAGGCGGTCGTGTTGGTCAGCCAGGCGAAGACGCTGCCGAGTGCCCCGGTGGCTTCGTGCACCCACTCTTCGGCGTGATGCACCACGTCGTACGCCGCGTGCCAGCCCAGTTCATCGACCCCCACCAACAAGATGTGGCCGCCGACCCAGAGCATCGCGACGGTGCCCACGACAGACAGGACCGTCATGACCTTGGGCATGCCCTGGACGAGGCCACGCCCGATGACCTGGGATGCGCCGGACTCTCGCTCGGCAAGGTGTAGCCCGATGTCGTCCATCTTCACGATGAGGCCCACAACGCCATAGACCAACGCGGTGATGAACAAGGCGACGATGACCAAGATCAGCCCCCTCGACAGCAGCGGTTCGCCGGCCACCTCATTAAGTGCGATGACCATGATCTCGGCGGAAAGGATGAAGTCAGTGCGGATCGCACCCTTGACCATCGTTTCTTCCTGCTCCGGGCCTTGCATGGTCGCGGGGGTCGCCGCTTCGGCTTCATGGTGACCAAAGAACTTCTCGTAGATCTTCTCCGCGCCTTCGAAGCACAGATACGTGCCGCCGAGCATCAAGATCGGGGTCAGCAGCCAGGGCAGGAACTGGCTCAGCAGAAGTGCCGCAGGCAAGATGAACAGCAACTTG
>JBBSNC010000118.1:0-8150 GCA_038232855.1 Actinomycetales bacterium | reverse complement strand
GGGTTCACGTCACTGCGCGTTCACCCCGATGTCCGCAACGGAATCACCGCTTTGAGCGACGCCGGTCTGCGCCTGGTGACCTTGTCGAATGGCTCATCCTCAGTGGCCGATGCACTGCTCACCGGGGCGGGTTTGCGGGATCGCTTCGAAGGGCTGTTGACGGTCGAGGATGCAGGGATTTGGAAGCCGGTCCGGTCGGCATACGAGCATGCGGCCCATTCGTGCGACGCTCAGCTCGCGCAGATGCTGCTTGTGGCAGTCCATCCGTGGGATCTGCACGGCGCGAAATCCGCGGGTATGCAGACTGCATGGATCAACCGCAAGGGCGGCACATATCCCGACCACTTCACTCCCCCCGATTTCGAGGTCGGCGGCCTAGATGAGCTCCCGGCGGCACTATAGTCAGCGGCCGTATTCTCACATCAGAGTTGACCGGCCCGGCTAGTGCCGTCGACGCCCATCCGAAAGATGAAGTGGTGATCCGCACCACACCGCTCAGCTGCCTCGACCCGCAGGGGCCTGACGAATGTCAGACCGTGCCCGCGGTTCCCATCCGGACACTCCTGCGGGCCAGAGCGTTGACATCTCGATGCCCCGTCCCGAACGAGCCGACGTTCTGCTTCGTCCGCTTCAAGATGAGAGATGCCAGCGACGCGATGCCTTTGCCGGTGGCCGTCCGGTAAATTTCCAACTCATCGTTCAACGACCGGACTGAGACTGATTGAGGTGGCCATGAGTTCGCAAGCACATCATCTCTACCGACGGTGGATCAATGAGATCTGGAACGGGGACCATGAGGTCGCTTCGCAGATCGTGGCGGAGGGCTTCGTTGGGCATTGGCCCGACCGCGAAGTCCACGGCGTCGACGGACTGCTCGAAGCGATGGCTCCACTGACCGGCATGTTTGAGTCGCTCACCTTCGAGATCGAGGTTGGCCCCTTGGCCGAGGACGATCTCGTGGCCGGCCGGTGGCGAGGTCAAGGCACAACGGCCGACGGAGAGCCGGCAGCATTCATCGGCAACGATCTGCTCCGCATCCGCGATGGTCAGTTCGTTGAATACTGGGTCGCGACGACACCTGTATGAAGCGGACCGCGACTTTGCTCTCACTCGTCGACGGGTGGTGGAAAACCCTGGAGCGTTGCGGTTCGAGCAGTTCGATGACGACGTGGCGACGAACATGTCCCGAGGCCGTTGACACGGTGCTGACGGGCGGCGGCACATGTGAGGAGTGGTCGCTGTATCTCGGTGGTCAGACAACACCATCGCGACATACGCGAGGGGGAGGCAATAGATCAACCGGCCTCGGTAAACAAGCAAAACGGGTGCCCAGCCGGGTCAAAGAGCACGCGCACGCCGTCTTGTGGTTGCCGCTGTGCCAGTCGAGCCCCGCATTCGATGGCCCACTCGGTCGCGTCATCGAGGTCATCGACGTGTATGTCGAGGTGCTGGGTGTCGACCGGACGCCCCGGCTCGGCAGGTCAGATCGGGGTCTGCCAGGCGGCCTCGTACTCCACGTTGATCGTGAGTGACCCGCCCTCATGGGTGGCCCGCAACTGTGCCCACCCTGCTTGTGGCGGCTCATCGGGCCGGGCTGGCTCGCTGTCATGCAGTTGCCACCCGGGCTTCCAGGCGAGTTCGTCAGCCAACACCAGCGGCAGCCGATGGATGTCGGCAAGGCGCTGCGCGGCGTGAGACTTGCCGCTGCCGGTCACCCCGTAGACCAGGATCCGCTGCGGGACCGCCGCAGACGTAGCCATAGGCTCCAGCTTGTGCGCGCACCTACCTGGCAGTCCTTCGGCGGCGACCACCGCCTGATGCGCCACTTCATGAACGTGTGGCCACCGTTTGCCGGCAGCGGGATCCACATCGAGCACCTCGGCGCCGACTTCCGGCGCAAAGGTGCTTCACTGGTTCGAGACCGACGTGGTCGCCGAAGACGGCACGGTCGTGGCCACAGTGCGCAAGCAGTTGTATGTCCGCGAGCGCCGCAAGTTCGCCCAGCCGGCTCCCACTGCCTCGTTCACCGCAGTGCGCGATCATGGTTCCGATGAGTCGGTATGACGTAGTCGTGGTGGGCGCGGGCATGGTGGGTTTGGCGGTGGCTCGCGAAGTGCATCGACGCGAGCCGGATGTCAGCGTCGCGGTGATTGAGGCCGAGGAACGAGTCGCCGCTCATCAAAGCAGTCACAATTCCGGTGTCATCCACAGCGGCATCTATTACCGGCCAGGGTCACTCAAGGCCAGACTCTGCGTCGAAGGCTCGGCGCTGATGTATGACTTCTGCGATCAGCACGGCATACCGTATCGGCGCTGCGGGAAGTTGATCGTGGCTCGTAACAGCGATGAGCTCGGCCGTCTCGATGAATTGGAGCGCCGAGGCGTGGCCAATGGTGTCGTGGGTTTGCGGCGCGTAGCGGGAGAGGAGATCGTCGAGATTGAGCCGAATGCGGTGGGGGTGCAGGCGCTTCATGCCCCCGGCACCGGGATCGTCGACTACGGTGCGGTGGCCGAGGCGATCGCCCGCGAACTCACTGACTCCGGGGTTGACCTCTGGCTCGGATGTCCGGTCGAACGCGTCACGCCCCATCGCGCTGGTGCCCAGGTGGTGCACGCCCACGGGAACATTCAGGCCGGTCGGGTGATTGTCTGCGCCGGCCTGTGGTCTGACCGACTCGCCAAACGCAGTGGCGCTGCCGAAGACCTGCGCATTGTGCCGTTTCGAGGCGCCTACCTTCGGCTCAAAACGTCGGATCCACCCGTCGTCAACGGCATGGTCTATCCGGTGCCGGACCCGGACCTGCCGTTTCTCGGCGTGCATGTCACGCCGACGATGAACGGGGGCGTCGTGCTCGGGCCTACCGCGCTGCCGGTGCTCAGCCGGACGGCGTACAGCCTCGCCCGGGTCAATCTGCGGGATGCTGTCGAGTCGGTGACCTGGCCCGGAGCCTGGCGGGTGGGGCGCAACTACTGGCGCACCGGGCTCGCGGAGTTGCGGCTTGCCATGAGCACCAGGGCGTTCGTACGTGCCTGCGCCGAGTACGTGCCGTCAATCAGCGTGGGCGATGTGGCGGGTGGCGCGGTGGCAGGTGACGCGGTAGGCGACGCCTTCGCAGGGGTCCGTGCGCAAGCGGTGGCCCGAGATGGCACACTGATCGACGACTTCGCGATCACTGCAATGGGGTCGGTGACGCACGTCCGGAACGCCCCGTCTCCGGCGGCTACCTCAGCCTTCGCGCTGGCAGCAGAGATTGTGCGACGCGGGGACCCGGATGGCTAGCCGGTCTCGGGTAACCCTGGCAAGTGTCGTGATCGCGCTCGGGTTTGGCCTAGGGGCAGCGCTGGCCGCGGGTGTGCTGCGGGGAGGCGACCTCAGTCGCTTTGACCTCGCCCGCTATGACGCCGTCGTCGCTGCGGCAGTGATCGCCTATCGCTTCGACTCGCTCACGGTGGTGGCTCGCACGGTCACCCTCATCGGAAGCGCCTGGGTGCTCGTGCCATTGACTCTGCTGACCGTGGCCATCCTCGCCATCCGGCGGCGATGGCTGGCCTGTGCCGCCGTGGCGACTGGGATGACGATCTCACTGGTGTTCACGATCGTGCTCAAAGTGTGGATCGGCAGGGTGCGACCGGATGACAGTGATGTCCTGGGAGCCATCAGCACGGGATTCGCCTTCCCGTCCGGTCACACCTTGAACGCCACGGTCTACCTGGGCTTGCTCGTCGTGCTGATGGCGCTGGCCACCCGGCGGCCGTGGCTGCGAGCCGTCGTGATCGGCGCTGGGGTGGTGCTCGCTGCGGGAGTAGGAGTCAGCCGGATCTATTTGGGCTACCACTGGTTCACCGACGTGCTGGCTGGCTGGGCGATCGGGGTCGGTGTGTTGGGCTTTGTCTTGCTCGTGACGGCCGTTCGGGCGCGAGTCGGCATACCCCTGACTGTGGCCGTGATGGTCCTTGCCGGTCTGGGATGGGTCGGGCGTCCGGAGGCGCTGCCAGTCGAGGCTCCGCCTGTTGGTGCTAAAGCCGACTATCAGATTGGCGGGGATTACGACCTGATCAACGGCACCGAAACCGTCTCCCGTGACTGGTTCGAAGGTGAGCCTGCCGAGGGTGCCTACTGGATCTGCTACGTCAACGCCTTCCAGACCCAACCCGACAACCGCGGCGTGCGCCGCCTGGACGAAACGTCGGCGTGGCCCGGCGACCGGGTGCTTTCAGGGTTGGCAGACGATCCGAAGTGGACAGGTGAATACCTCATCGACATCAGCACACCCGAGAAGCGCAGGAGTGCCGCCGGCTGGGTCGAGCAGATGGTCTCGGTGATGACACCGTGGCCTTCGCCGCGCGGATCACCGACGGAGCCCATGGCGAAGGTCTAGCCGTGGGGCAGAAGAACACGCTCGAACTGATCGACGACGGCGCAGCGGCCGACATTGGCTTCGACTTCGCGATCACCGAGGAGTGCGGTCAATTCGACGAATGCGGTGACTATGCCGACGCCTATGCCGACAGGGTCATCGACATCGAATACACCCAGCCGGGGTTCGAGGCAGCGTGCGAGGAATTTGGCTCGAGGCTGTCCATCGTGCGTCGCGATCTTGAGGTCGGCATCCCCGACAGCGATGACTACGTGATCGAGCAGTGCTGATCGGCTGGCCACCGGTGCGCGGCTGACGGGTCGCGTTGGGGGGTGGGGGTCATGAGACAAACGACGCAGGGTAACGTTGTAAGTCTGTTGGACCAAAGACCTCAACAACCCTCAGGAGAACTCGATGTCTGAACGCAACACGTTGTCTCGCAGTGCGCACGATCTTGGCTTGGGAGCGTGGTTTGGCGGCTCGCTGATGGGCGTTGTCGGCCTCAACGGTGCGACGGCTCAGGCGAAGACCTCCCCTGAGACGCTCCGCTTGTCATCCCTAGGTTGGGCCCGCTGGGCGCCGGTGAATGCCGCCGCGATCGCGGTCCACGCAGCGGGTGGCCTGGGCCTGATCCTTGGGAATCAAGGACGAATCAACCGTCAGCAGGAGGCTCGCACCAACACGTTTGCCAAAACGGCCGTCACCGCAGTTGCAGTCGCCGTCACCGCCTATAGCGGCGTGTTGGGCAAGAAGGTCAACGAGCGTCAGGACAATCCCACCGAAGGGGCCACCGAACCAAGCGCTGCGGCCGATAAAGAACTGGCCTCGGTCCAAAAGCAGTTGAAGTATTGCCAGTGGGCCATCCCAGCGCTGACCGGCGCTCTGATCGTCATGGGTGCCCAGCAAGGCGAGCAGCAACGCCCCGCTCAGCAGGTTATGGGCAAAATCTGAAGGGCCTCCGGGGGTCCCTGGCCTGCCTGCTGCCTGGTGAAGTCGACTCGTTGCACAAGCATCGTGATCAATCTCGGGACGTCAGCACGATCGGGTCGCCTTCCGTAATCGCCACCGTGTGTTCGGTATGGGCGCCGCGCGAGCCATCTGCGCTGCGCAGCGTCCATCCGTCCGGCTCCGTGACCAGGCGATCAGTCGTATGCAGAAACCAGGGTTCGATCGCGATGACAAGACCCGGCCGCAAGGGATAGCCGCGACCCGCGCTCCCGTTGTTGGGCACGTGTGGGTCGCCGTGCATGGTGCGTCCGACGCCGTGGCCACCGAAATCAGTGTTGATCGACAGCCCGGCAGCGTGGCCTACGGCGGCGATGGCAGCCGAGATGTCGCCGATGCGTTTGCCTGGCCGGGCCACTGCGATAGCGGCATCCAGTGCCGTGGTCGCCGTGTCGATGAGGCGTAGATCTGCTGGTCGGGGAGTGCCCACCACGAGGCTCACGGCCGAGTCGCTGACCCACCCTTCGACCGAGACTGCGAAGTCAAGGCTGAGCAGGTCGCCGTCCTGAAGCGCATAGTTGTGCGGCAGGCCATGCAACACCGCGTCATTCACCGACGTGCAGAGAACTTTCCCGAACGGCATTGCACCGAACGAGGGGTGATAGTCGATGTAGCAGGACTCGGCTCCACGCTCGCGGATCATCTGATGGGCCAAGGTGTCGAGGTCGAGCAGATTGACGCCGACAGCAGCCTCGGCGCTCAGACGCGTCAATACTTCGGCGACGAAGACGCCCGCCGGGCGCATCTCTTCGATTTCGGTCGGCGTCTTAAGTTCGATCACGCTCAGCAGCCTAGGCAGTCCGGGTGCGCGGTCCAACGTCGAGGTGTGCGCGCCCCCACCGCGCGCAACTGCTCGCGGCCACGTAAATTTGAGAGATGACCTTTCCTCTGAGCCGCGTCCTTTCGGCCGGCACTGCCGCATATGGCCTCTTTGCGTTGATCAAGCCCGACCACCTGTCCTCTGCGTTGGAAGCGCCACCGGAACAGAAGCCGGCCTTCGACCTGATGGCTTACACCTACGCGGCCCGCGACATCCCGGTGTCCGCGGTCGGCATGTTCGCCTCCTCGCCGGCCTGGGTGACCGCATCGATGCTGATGCGTATCTTCAGTGACTTCGGCGACGCTGCCATCTTGGGCATCAACATGGACGATCCACAGGTCCGCAACAAGGCTCTGGGCGTCACCATCGCATGGGGCTTACTCAACTCGGCGGCTCTGGCTATTGATCGGCGCTCGCTGCGTTAGCTGGCGGTCTTGACCTCGTGGGTGCGACGCTCCCGCAGGACTCGCAGATAGACACACGCCCAGGAGCGGAATGGTCGCCACTGCTCAGACACTTCAAGCAGCGAAGCCTGGGGTCCGTAGCGTTCGCTGATCTCGGCGTTCAGCCGTTTCTCTTGCGTCGGCACAGCGTCTGGCGCGTTGGCCCCACGGATCACGACCAACTCGGCGGCAGAGCGTAGAACCTCGGGGCTTGGGAAAGCGCCGGATTGGCCGTGCTGATCGATCAGGTTGCGCCGTAACCCGGCGGCCTGCACGATCCGAATCCGCTGCGAGAGCACCGACCAGGCGGCAGCCTCGTATGCCGAATGGAAGCCGCACGGTCGCAGCCCCGGCAGTTGTTGCTGGGCCTCTGCCATGACCGGGTCTGCCTCACCGACCTCGGGCCAAGCCCTGGCATCGATGTCGAGCGCAAGAAATCGGCATACCTGAGGGGTCGCTGCCTCCAGGTCACCCGCACCACTGACGACGATTCGCGCGTGGTCCTCGTGCTGAGTGACTCTCGCCTGCGTCGGTGACCAGTCATGCTCGCTCACAAAACTCGTCTGCAAGACTTCGGCGTCGGGTTGTGTGGCCAACCCTGCGGGTGCGAAACCTTCCCAGAAGGTCTTACTGGTCGACAGCGACCATGGCCCCTGGACTGCTACTTCGATCTCATGCGCCATCTGATCAGTCTTTCCTCGCCGCGCCCGTCAACACTTTCGATGTGCGCCATTTTCGGTGTGGGTACTGACAGACCTGGCTGGTTGCCTGCGCTCAGTTGAGGTCGAGGAAGGTGATGGCTTGGGACGCGATGCGCTCAGGGGGCTCGGCGATGTCGAACACAGCGCCAACCTCTTCCGACTGCAACGGTTCCAGAGTGTCCAACTGGGACTTCAGAAGGGAGGCTGGCATGAAGTGTTCTCGGCTTTGCATCCGCTGCCGCAACAGATCGGTGTCACCGTGCACATGCACGAATGCGGTGCCCTCGCCGCCCCCGCGAAGGATGTCACGATAGGCACGACGCAAGGCCGAACAAGCCAGAACGGTGGACCGGCCTTGCTCGTCCTGCTCCCGGGTCCACTGCGCCAAACTGTGCAGCCACGGCCACCTGTCCTCATCGGTCAATGCCTGCCCGTCAGCCATCTTCTCGACGTTGGCTGCCGGGTGAAAATCATCGCCTTCGGCGTACTTCCAACCCAGTCGCTGTTTCAGCGCTTGGGCCACGGTGCTCTTGCCGCTGCCAGAAACGCCCATCACCACGAGGTGGACCGGCGGCCCAGCGGGTTGACTGGGAGTCACAGAATGACCCAGAGCAGGCAGGCGACCACGAAGACCACCAGCCCCAGGGTGGTTTCGATGACTGTTCAGGTGCGTAGCGTCGTTTTGACATCCATTCCGAAGAAGCGGCTCACCAGCCAGAAGCCGGAGTCGTTGACGTGTGACAACACCGTGGCGCCAGCCGCGATGGCCAGCACCAGTGGGACCACCTGCAGGTCAGACAAGTCAGCCGAGGCAACGGCAGCC
>JBBSNC010000117.1:0-8286 GCA_038232855.1 Actinomycetales bacterium | reverse complement strand
CTAGATGACAACGCCTCGTTCGATGCCTATGCCGGTGTTGGCGTGCGGGGAGCAATGACGGCCAACCCTGTGTGTTCGTCGTAGGTGTAGACCTGCTGACCATTGACCCACACGCGGTGCGCTCGTGCGGCCAGTTCCATTGGGTCGCCCGACCATAGGACCAGGTCGGCGTCTTTGCCGACTTCGAGTGATCCGACCCGGTCCGCGACCCCCATCACGATCGCTGGGTTGATCGTGACAGCCCTCATGGCAGCCTCGCGATCCATGCCTTCCTTCATGGCCATCGCCGCCTGGACGATCAAGAACTCGATCGGCACGATGGGGTGATCGGTGATGATCGACACCGCGACGCCTGCCCGATTCAAGATGCCCGGCGCCTTCGGGGTGCGGTGGCGCACCTCGACCTTGGAGCGAGAGACGATCATCGGGCCGTAGAGGACGGGGATGCCCTGCTCGGCCAACAGGTCGGCCAACAGATACGACTCCGTGCCGTGATCGAGCACCAACTCGTAGCCGAACTCCTCCGCGAGTCGCACTGCGGTGGCGATGTCGTCTGCCCGGTGGCAGTGCTGGCGCAGGGGGATCTCACGCTCCAGCACCTGGATCAGCGCCTCGTGCACCAGGTCTCCCGCCACCGGTGTTGACGTGGCCCCCTCTCTGGCGGCCTTCACTGCCGCCTGATGCGACCGTGCGGCGGTGAATGCCTGGCGCAAGACCAGAGCGACGCCCAGCCGCGTGGAGGGCGTCTTCTTCTGCTCGCCGTAGATACGCTTGGGGTTCTCGCCCAACGCCGACTTCAAACCGGAGGGCGAGCGCAGCACCATCTCATCGACATACCGCCCGTAGGTTTTGATGGCCACCGTCAAGCCGCCGATCGGATTGCCAGAGCCCGGATTGACATTCACACAGGTGATACCGCCGCTGAGCGCATCGTTGAAGCCCTGCTCGGCTGGATTGATGGCGTCGAGTGCTCGCGCGCCAGCCATCACCGGGTCCGTCATCTCATTGGTGTCTTCCCCGGCCCAGCCCTCGCCTTCCTCCGACACCCCTAGATGCACGTGCGCGTCAATCAAACCGGGCAAGAGCCATGCTCCGTGAGCATCCACGATCTCGGCGTCTTCGGGGACGGCCAGATCTGGCCCGAGATCGGCGATCCTCGTCCCCTCGATCAACAGACAGCCGTGGAAGGTGGGGCCGACGATAGGGACGACCAAGGCGTTCACAATAGCGAGAGTCATCGCTTCACAGTAGGGGAATGTGAGGCATAACTCACGGCTATGGGGCACATCACCAGCACCACCACTTGTGAAGCCCACGAGATGCTGGAATCATAGCAACGTAGCGCAGTACAACGCATCGTAGCCACCTATGCACGGGCGCTCAAGGACGGCACGCTCAGGACAGCATCAGAGCAGGGTCGACACGCCAACGTAGGCACGGTGACACATTGTTGTGTCCTGTGGCAACGTCGTGTCTCGCGGCCATCGAATTCTATGCGACCTGCGGCACACCATGATCGGACATCAAGGCCGATCGGAAACATCGATCGGAAACATCAAGGGCACGGCCAACGTTACACGAGTAGAAGGACGGCTCAGAACGGCTACTCCCACGCTTTTCACCCGCGGTGGCCGGTTTGTGATCGGTCACCGAATCGGACCAACGCTATTGCAAGGAGCACCCCAGATGGATTGGCGCAGTCGCGCTGCCTGCCTTGAGGAGGACCCAGAACTCTTCTTCCCCATCGGCAACACCGGCCCGGCACTACAGCAGATCGAAGAGGCCAAGGCTGTCTGCCGAACGTGCCCCGTGGTCGACACCTGCTTGAAATGGGCGCTGGAAACCGGTCAGGACGCTGGCGTCTGGGGCGGCCTGTCCGAAGACGAGCGTCGCGCGCTGAAGCGGCGCAAAGCCAGGGCCCGTCGAGCCGGCTAGCCCGACCCTTCCGGCACTGACCGCAACCGCACGTTGAACCTCGCGCAGGTTCCGTGCGGTTCGGTCGTTTCCCATGCTATTTCGCCGCGCACATCGGCCAGCAGCGCGTTCACGATTTGCATCCCCAGCCCGCTCGTGGCCGGGGCGACGCTGCCGACGGGCAGCCCCACGCCGTTGTCTGCCACGCTGACCCGCACGACTTCACCACCGCGTTCCACCCCCTGATCGGCGTCGCTGGTGCCACGCGCTGCATGGACCTGCACCTGGGCTCTTTCTCCCGCTGCAGGCGCCGTGGGGAAGCCATGCTCCACCGCGTTCTGCACGAGTTCAGCGAGCACCATCGCGATCGGGGTGGCGTCCTCGGCTCCCAGCCGGCCAAATGATCCAGTCAACGTACAGTCCACCTCGACGTCGCCTGAGGTGACTTCAACTGTCGCCCGCAGGATTCGCGCGGCTACCTGGTCGAAGTCGGCCATCTCATCAAATCCGTGACTCAGGGTGTCGTGCACCATGGCCACGGTGCTGAGGCGCCTGCCCGCCTCACTGAGCGCGGACTTGGCGGCCTCGTTGTCGATCCGTCGCGATTGCAGGCGGAGTAGCGCAGAGACTGTCTGCAGATTGTTCTTCACTCGATGATGAATTTCGCGAATCGTGGCGTCCTTCGTCATCAACTGCCGCTCCTGTCGGCGCAGTTCGCTGACATCACGAAGGAGCAGGACAGCCCCGGCACGTCGCCCGCTGATCAGCAGCGGAATGGCACGCATCGTCAGGTTGATGCCATGCGTCTCGATCTCGGTCCCCCAGGGTGCCCGACCGGTCAGCACCAGCGGAATCGTCTCGTCTAGCATCGTGGCCTGGTGCATGCGGGCCGTCACCATCTGGGCCAGATTGGCCCCGACCACTTGATCCGTGTGGCCGAGTCGGCGCAGCGCCGAAACGGCATTCGGGCTCGCGTACTCGATCCCTCCCTCCGCATTCAGCCGAATCACTCCGTCCCCCACTCGCGGCGTGCCTCGCCCGACTCCCGGTCGTGGTTGGTCGGCCGGAAAGGCCCCCTGGGCGATCATCGCGAGCAGGGCTTGCGCGATCTGCAGGTAGTTGACCTCCAGGCCGCCCTGGTGGCGCAGGTGGCGTAGATCGGTATGCCGCACCAACGCTGCGATAGCGCGGCCCTCATGCACGACCGGCACGTACTGCTCACGCAGGACATCGGCATCCTGGTGGGTAGCCGGTCGAGAAGTCGCTGTGACGGAGGACAACATTTCGGTCCGTCGGGCATCCGAACGCTGCCCGACGACGTCATCGGAATAGAAGTTCGGCCCAGTGCTCGGTCGGGCGTGGGCCGCGAGCAACCACGGCAGGTCATGCCCGCTGCCCGGCACCCACAGCGTCAAGTCGGCGAACGACAGATCGGCCACCATCTGCCAATCCCCGACCAAGCGATGCAGCCATTGAGCCTGGCTGGGTGACAGCGCGGTCTCTGCAGACAGAACGTCTCTCAGCGTGGGCACGCACTGAGGTTAGTCCCGTGGCGAGGACCAGCCGTGCCCGACCCGTCCGTCGAGGTCATACCGGAAACTTCCGCGACCGGCAACACGTCACTACCCCGCCGTTCCCTGTCTCACCAAGCCGCGCAGAGTGCGCAGAGCCACCGACACCGGAGCAAGGCCAGGCTCCTCCATCTCGCTGACCCGTTGCAGCACCTGCGATACGCGCGCCAGCGCTTCGGACTGCTCGGTCGTCCACGTCTCGACGCGCCCCATCGGGTCCGTCCCCGTCTCGGTAGCCAGCATGACGGCGCGAGTCAGGGCTCGCATTACCCCGTAGAGGTCATCGCGCACTGCGCCGCGTGCCAAGGAGGACCAACGATCATCGCGCGGAAGATTGGAGACTTGTGTCAGGAGGGCATCGATACCGAAGGATTCGGACACGGCGAAGTAGACCTCCGCCGCTTCTTGGTAGTCGCGCTCGGCGAGGACGGCGACCTCGACCACGTCGAGCAACGAGAAGACATCCAGCAGCCCGGCAAATTTGCTCGCCAACTCCTTGGGGACACCCCTACCCGTGAGATCGTCGATGTGACCGAAGTGGCGAGCGCGTTCCTCACCCTGCAGCAACGAGGCCATGCCGGGGACCAACGACTGAACCGGCCCAGCGAACCGCTCGATCTCCTCGGTCATATCTGCCGACAACGATCGGTTGTTCAGGAACCAGCGGACGGCACGGTCCAACAACCGGCGGAACTCTAGATACAGGATGGTCTGGACGTCGGTCCCCACCTCGTTGTCCAGCGCTTCGACATCGTCCATGTAGCCGGCCATATCGAATACCTCGCGGCACACCACGAACGCCCGGGCGATCTGGGTCGAGGTGGCTCCGGTCTCCTCCATCGCGCGGAAGACGAAGGTCACACCGCCCCGGTTCACGATGTCGTTGGCGAGCTGATTGATGATGATCTGGCGACGCAACGGGTGATCAGATAAGCCGTCAGCGATCCGTTCCCGTAAGGGCTCCGGGAAGTACGTCAGGAGCGAAGATGTCACGGCCGGTTCGTCGGGCAGATTCGAGGCCAGCAGGTTCTCCTTCAGCCCAATCTTCGAATAGGCCATGATCACCGAGAATTCCGGCGAGGTCAGGCCCTGCCCGGCGTTGTTGCGACGGGTCAGTTCCGATCGATCCGGTAGGAACTCCAGGGCCGGATCGAGCCCGACGTGCTCCACCAAATACCGGATCAGTCTCTCGTGGACGCTGAGCATCCGTCCGCCCTGGTCGCGGGCATTGCCGATCAACACGTTCTGGTCGTAGTTGTGCCGCAGCACCTTGTGCGCGACCTCCGCGGTCATCTCGGTAAGCAACTCATCGCGTTGCTCTATCGTCAACTCACCGCCCTTGACCAAAGGAGTCAAGGCGATCTTGATGTTGACCTCATGGTCAGAGGTGTCGACTCCAGCAGAGTTGTCCACCGCGTCGGTGTTGATATGCACGCCGTTCCAGGCGGCTTCAATGCGACCGAGTTGGCTGAAGCCAAGGTTGCCACCCTCGCCGACGACCTTGACCCGCAGGTCCCGTCCATCAACCCGGATGTTGTCATTGGCCCGGTCGCCAATCTCGGAGTGAGCCTCGCTGGAGGCCTTCACGTAGGTGCCGATCCCACCGTTCCAGAACAGGTCGACAGGTGCACCGACGATGGCCTTCAGCAGTTCAGCCGGCGTCATCGACTCCACGCCCTCGTCGATCCCGAGCACCGAGCGCACCGGATCACTGATCGGCACCGACTTGGCGGTCCGCGGATAGACGCCGCCGCCCGCACTGATCAGCGACGCGTCATACTCCGCCCAGCTCGACCGTGGCATCTCGAAGAGCCGTTTGCGCTCGGCAAATGAGGATCCAGCTTCCGGCGCTGGATCTAAGAAGATGTGCCGGTGGTCAAAGGCCGCGACCAGCAGGATGTGCTCGGAGAGCAACATGCCGTTGCCGAACACGTCGCCGCTCATGTCACCGACACCGACCACCGTGAACTCTTCGCGCTGAGTGTCCAGCCCCAACTCGCGGAAGTGGCGCTTGACTGATTCCCACGCACCGCGCGCTGTAATTGCCATCGCCTTGTGGTCATAGCCAGCCGAGCCGCCGGAGGCAAAGGCGTCGTCGAGCCAGAACCCGTAGTCGCGGGATACGCCGTTGGCGATGTCGGAGAAGGTCGCGGTCCCCTTGTCGGCGGCCACCACAAGATAGGGGTCGTCACCGTCATGGCGCACCACCCGCTTCGGCGGCTGGACGTCCGTGCCGTCCAGGTTGTCCGTGATGTCCAGCAATCCGCTGATGAAGCTCTTGTATGCCGAAATGCCCTCGGCCTGCCAGGCATCACGATCCACCGCTGGGTCCGGGAGTTGCTTGGCGACAAAGCCGCCTTTGGAGCCAGTCGGCACGATGACCGCGTTCTTGACCATCTGCGCCTTGACCAAGCCGAGGATCTCGGTGCGGAAGTCTTCGCGACGATCGCTCCAGCGCAAGCCGCCTCGAGCCACCGAACCGAATCGCAGGTGCACCCCTTCAACGTTGGGCGCGTAGACCCATATCTCAAAAGCGGGCCGAGGCTCCGGCAGCCCATCAATCTCTCGCGGAAGCAACTTCAAACTCACCCGGCTTCGTGGGTTGCCCTCTTCGTCCTGCTGGTAGAAGTTGGTGCGCACGGTGGAGGCGAGCACCCGAAGGACAAATCGGATAATCCGATCCTGGTCCAGGCTTGCCACATCATCGAGAGCGTCCTCGATCCGCCGGGTGATCTCGGCGGCCGCGGCCTCCCGATCCGTTGCGACGTCCTCCTGCGCGTCCGGATTGAATCGCGCGTCGAAGAGCTCAACGATCATAGCGCTGATCCTCGGGTTGGCGACGAACGCCTCCTCGAGATAGTCCAAACTGGAGGAAGTGACCTGCCGCAGGTAGCGCACGAACGTCCGGACCACGACCACCTCGCGCCAGGTCAGACCCGCGGTGAGCACCAAGGAGTTGAGGGTGTCGCTTTCCGCCTCCTTCGTCCAGACTGCTGCGAAGGCCCGCTCAAACAAGTCGGCCACGATCGCCTCGGAGCCGGGCTCAACCCACACTTCCCCGGTGTCAGCGCGTAGCCCGAAGTCGTAGATCCAGGTGCTTCCCGCAGTGCCCTGCAAGTGATATGGGCGTTCATCGGTGACCTCCACGCCCATATCGGCGCAGACCGGAAGAACGTCGGTCAACGACAGCACTTCCCGGCGATACAACTTCAGCCGCCGCTCACGGGAGGGGGTGTCTGACTCGGCATACAGATGTGGCCGCAACTCGAGCAAAGTTTCGTCGCTGTCGAGCTTGGCCAACCGAGTCAAGTCGCCGAGTGCATCGTCTGCCTCGAAGTCCTCCTTGTACGATTCCGGGAAGGACACTGCATAGTGGGCCAAGACGTCACCAGCGAGTGCGTCGTCTTCGTAGTGCCCCTCGACGACCCCGACGAGATTCTCACCCCAACTGCGGGTGGCTTCGATCAATCGGCGTTGCAGATCCTCGACATCGACTTCGGGGATGGCCGTTCCTCGGGGCATACGCACCACGAAGTGCAACTGGGCCAGCGCCGACTCCCCCACCCGAGTGCCATAGTCGACCGAATCACTGTTGTAGGCCTCTTTGAGCAGTTCGGTCATCCGCAGGCGTACTGCGGTCGTGTAGCGATCTTTGGGAATGAACAGCAATGCCGAAACAAAGCGGCCAAACTCATCGGGGCGGACGAACAGCTTGGCGCGACGACGCTCCAGCAGATGCAACACCTCGTGGGCCGTTTCGCTGAGCTGCTCGACAGAAGCCTGGAAGAGTTCGTCCCGGGGGTAAGCCTCGAGGACGCCAAGCAGGTCCTTGCCGGAGTGCGAGTCCGGCGCGAAGCCGGACTGATCCATGACCTGCTGGACCTTCTGACCGATGATCGGCAGCCGCTGCACGGATTCGGCATACGCGCTGGCGGTGAACAACCCCAAGAACCGCAACTCGGCGATCACCTTGCCGTCGGCATCGAATCGGCGCACACCCACGTAGTCCAGGTACACGGGCCGATGCACCGTGGAGCGTGAATTGGCTTTGGTGATGGTGAGCAACCGGGGTTCGCGGGCGGTGGCCCTCGCCTCGGGTGACAACTCGGTCACGGTGGGACGATCAGAGGCATCGCGCAAGATTCCCAGCCCGCTACCGGGCACGGAGCACAGGACCGGTTCACCGTCGCGCTGTTCCAACTCGTACTCGCGGTACCCCAAGAAGGTGAAGTGGTTGGCCTCCAGCCACGTCAAGAACTCGATCGTCGGCTCGACCGTAGCGGGGTCCACCGTCTCCGGTGGCCCACTCTTGAGGTCCTCAATCATCGTCAGGCAACGCTTGCGCATGGACTTCCAGTCGGCGCACGCCCGGCGCACATCGCCGAGCACTTCGACGAGCCGTTGCTGGAGTTCATCGCGGCCTTCACGACCAGTGATCCGGTCGATCTCCAGATACATCCACGACTCCACGCTGTCCTGCTCAGCAGCGTCTGCCCCTTCGGTCTCACGCACCGACAGGGCGCCGTCTTTGCGGTCAACGACCATCTGCGGGTGGATCAGTAGGTGGACCATGAGGTCGCGCTGCCGCAACTCGCCGAGGACGGAATCAACCAAGAAGGGCATGTCGTCAGCGCATGCTTGCACAACGGTATGCCGACTCGTCCAGCCGTGGCTATCTTTGGTCGGGTTGATGACGGCGACCGCGGGATCCTCGCCGTCTCGACTGGCCGCCAGGTCCCCCACGGACTGACACATCGCAGCGAGCGTGTCTTGATCGCGGCCCTCGATGTCGTCTGCCGCG
>JBBSNC010000116.1:0-8389 GCA_038232855.1 Actinomycetales bacterium | reverse complement strand
GCTGTCCATGAAGCCGCCCTCGGTCGGCAGCGGGTGCAAGGTCACCAAGGTAGCCACCGGGTCGTTGTCGGCGGGCAGCGCCAACTCCCCTACCAACGTGAGGCCATCGACGGTGTGCAGCTCGATGTCGCCGCGCCGAGCCGCCAGCATGGTGTTGGACCTGATCTCTTGCATGGTGGGCTGACTCATAGCGGCTCACCCTAGCGCTCAGGCGTAGGAGCCGCCGGGCCGTCGGCGCTCCCGTGCGGCCCAGCACTGAGTGTGCCAATGTCGGCGATTCTCCACACCGTGCATGGTGTGTGCCGGCCAAGCCACGGTATGCGGCATCGCGGCTGAGACCTCGTGCTGACAGCCAGGGCAGCGAAACATCCGCCCTGAGTCGTTGCCGCGTACCTCCCGCACACTCCACACCACGCCGGCATAACTGACTTCATTGCTCACCGCGCCCAGCCGGCCCGGACCTGACGCGGCGCTAGCGGGTTGTCCCGGTCGGCGTCGAGGGCGGTTGGATCTCGGCATACGTCGAATCGTTTCACGATGTCCACCTCATGCAGATGCCCACTACAGTTGACGCTCGTGCGTGTGGTGATAGCTCGATGCAGCGTCGACTACGAGGGCGCCCTGCAGGCGCATCTGGCGATTGCGACTCGGCTGCTGATGGTCAAAGCCGACGGATCGGTGTTAGTGCATTCCGACGGTGGTTCGTACAAGCCGCTGAACTGGATGGCCCCACCGTGTCGGATGAGCGAGGTCGATCCCGAAACGGCAGAGACCGAGGAGGGAGTGATCTCGGTTTGGCTGGTGCAACACGCCAAACGCGAGGACACGCTGCGCATACGGATCTTCGAGATTCTCAGCGATACGGCATACGACCTGGGTGTCGACCCCGGCCTGGTCAAAAGTGGCGTCGAGGCTCAGCTCCAAGAGCTCCTCGCTCAACACATTCACACCCTCGGTGCGGGATATCGATTGCTCCGCCGCGAGTTCCCCACTGCGATCGGTCCGGTCGACATCCTGTGCAAGGACGATGTAGGGCACACGGTCGCGGTCGAGATCAAGCGCCGAGGCGACATCGATGGCGTCGAGCAACTCACTCGATATCTGGAACTGCTCAACCGGGATCCGCATATCTCTCCGGTCGTGGGGGTCTTTGCTGCACAAGTCATCCGACCGCAAGCGCGGACCCTGGCCACCGACCGCGGGATCCGCTGCGTCACGTTGGACTACGAAGCATTGCGCGGCATCGACGACGCCGAGGAGCGCTTGTTCTAGGGCTCGCCCGGCGCCTATCGAGCAGCAGGTAAGGCACAATCGCGGGATGACCAGACGTGCCGCGATTGCCGCACCCAACCCCACCGCGACACAGGCTGCTCTGGCCGCGCTGTCCCAGGACGGCAACGCTGTCGATGCGGCCATGGCTGCCATGGTGGCCGCTTCGGTGACGGAGCCGGGCATCATCAGCCCCTTTGGCGGGTGCTACATCAACATTTGGCCCGAGCATGGCTCACCCCTTGTCGTTGACGGCAACGTCGAGATGCCTGGCAGAGGCGCAGATCGTGCCCGGTTTGGGCAGGGACTCATTGAGTGCGTCACGACATACGGCGGCGGCCTGACCACGTATGTCGGCCCAGGCTCGGTCGCCACCCCCGGCATGTTCGCGGCGATGGGTTGGGCGCACGAACACTTCGGCGGCGCTGCCTGGGCCGAACTCTTCGCTCCTGCCGTTCGCGCCGCGCAGCAGGGGTTTGTTGTCTCCACGACAGCCGAGTTGTACAGCACGCTGGTCGCCAACAACATCTTCGCCTGGGACCCGGCGACCCGCGACGTCTACACCAACGACGGGGCACATTTGCGGGCCGGTGACTTCTTGCACGACCCGGATCTGGCTGCAGCTCTGGAGCTTATCGGCGCCGAAGGAGCCGACGTCGCCTACACCGGGGCGATCGGTCAGGCGCTGGCCGACGATGTGCATGAGCGCGGCGGTCTGCTCACCGGCGAGGACCTGGCCGCCTATCGACCCGTGGTGCGGCCGGCGTTGCGCGCCCAGTTGGGCGAGTGGGACTTGGCCTGCAATCCTCCACCAGCCATCGGCGGACCGGTGCTGACTGCGATGCTTCGCTTGCTTTCCGACATCAGTCCGGCGCCGATCACGCCGGTGCAAGCCGCTCGCGTGATGCGCCAAGTGCTGGATCTGCGACTCGCTCGGGTCGATGTGTCCGACGATTTGGAGGCTGCCGGGCGAGAGCTGTTGGGGCAGATCGCCGCGATGTCCCGGGAGATCCTTCCCACGCCTGCTTCCACTGCCCACGTCTCCGTAGTGGACAGCGAGGGTATGGCATGCGCCATTACTGCCTCCTCCGGCTACGGCTCGGGGATGACGATCAAAGGCACGGGCATCCTGGCCAACAACGCGCTAGGTGAGCCCGAGCTCAACCGCCGCGGAATGCATACCCTCCGACCCGGCACCCGGATGGCCTCCAACATGGCGCCCACGACCGCCGTACACGCCGATGGCACCGTGCTCTCCATCGGCACTCCAGGAGCCGACCGCATCACCACCGCCCTTGCCCAGGTGCTGTTGCATATGTGCGTGCACGGGGAGAGTTTGCAGGACTCGATTGATCGGCCCCGGCTGCACCCGCGCCACCTGGACGACGGCTCGGTGCGGATCGACTTCGAGCGTGATGCCCGGCTGGCTGAGGAGTTGGCCGAAGTGGGTTTGCCGCTCTATGAGCATGAGCCGCACGCGATGTTCTTCGGCGGAGTCGGCGGGGCGATTCGGCATCCCGATGGCGCTTTGTCTGCAGGGGCTGACCCTCGGCGGGCGGCTGCCACGGCGGTCGGATGACTCTGCCATCCCTTGTGCGCGATCTGAGCGACGAGGAGTTGCGGGCTGCCGGCTCATTGAAGTGGTCGATGGATGGGCCTGGTGTCATCCCGGCATGGGTGGCCGAGATGGACTTCACCGTAGCCGAGCCCATCCGTCAGGCGGTCCTGGAGTATGCCAGCGGCGGTGTCTTCGGCTATCCCGACCTGCGAGCAGATGCCGTCGCCCAGGCCCTGTCGCACTTTTCGGCTCGGCACTGGAAGCACGCCGTTGACCCGAACATGGTGGTGTTAGCCGGCGACGTCATGGAGGGTCTGGCACTCACTCTCAATCACGTCGCACCTGCCGGACCGGTCATCGTCCCGACGCCGATCTATCCCCCCTTCCTCGTCTCTGTCGACGCACAACATCGCCGTGCCCTGACTGTGCCGCTCATTCACGGCGGTGATTCGTCGACGCGGCACCCTCGCCTGCGACTCGACCTCGAAGCGATCGAGGATCATGCCCGCGCGGGGGCGCGCGTGCTGCTGCTGTGCCACCCACACAACCCGGTCGGCAGGTGCTATTCGCGAGCCGAGCTCACCGCGCTGTGCGAGGTGGTCGAACGGCACGGCATCCACGTCATCAGCGACGAGATCCATGCCCCGTTGGTGCTCCCCGGCACGGAGTTCATCCCGTATGCCGCCGTCGCATCCGCCTCGGCGGCCATCACGACGCTGATCTCAGCCACCAAGGCTTTCAACATGCCCGGGCTCCGGTGCGCTCAAGTGATCAATGCGCGCGATCACGATCACGCCGCGCTGAAGGCAGTGCACCCTGCTCTGAACCACGCGATGACCACGCTCGGGCGGCAGGCGAGTCTGGCGGCATACATCCACAGCGACGCGTGGTTGGACGAGGTGCGTTCACGTATCGCCACCAATCACACTGCGTTCGCCGAAGCGATGGCCGCGCTGGCGCCACGGGTCCGCATCGCGCCTGCCGAGGCCACCTACTTGGCCTGGCTCGATGTCAGCGATGTATTGACCGGCGAGGCTCAAGATGCGGTCTGCGCCGCGTTGGAGCAGGGGGTGCGGGTGGACTCACAGGGGATGGCCTACGGGCCGGGATCGCAAGGACACCTGCGAGTCAATCTCGCCACATCTGCCGAGCGGACCCTCGCCATCGCGCAGCGACTGGCAGCAGCGTGGAGTTGAGCCTGCGAGGATAGGCAGATGGTGATCCTCTCGCGCATCTATACCAGGACTGGGGACGATGGCACGACGTCGCTGGGTGATTTCAGTCGGACGACGAAAAACGACCCTCGCCTCATCGCTTACGCCGACACCGACGAAGCGAATGCCGCACTGGGGATGTCCGTCAGCACGGGCGAACTGCCTGAGCAGATGGCTGCCGTGGTGCGCCGGGTTCAGAACGACCTTTTCGACGTCGGCGCCGATCTGTGCACACCGTTGCGAGCGAGCTATCAGCATCCGCCACTGCGCGTCAAGGCAGAGTGGATCGATGACCTTGAGGCCGATTGCGACGCCTTCAACGAGCCACTTGCCCCATTGCGGTCCTTCATCCTGCCTGGGGGTTCGGCCGCGGCTGCCGCCCTGCACGTGGCCCGTACCGTTACTCGCCGCGCGGAGCGGTCGACCTGGGCGGCCATCGAGCAGCACGGGACCGATCCGGCGCCGGACGGGGCACCCGAGGGCACCGGTGGAGTCAACATTGCGACGGCGACCTATCTCAATCGCCTCTCCGATCTGCTGTTTATCCTCTCCCGTGCCGCCAATGTCGGTGCTGGGGGCGATGTCTTGTGGGAGCCTGGCGGCGGACGCGCGGCGAAAGGCTAAGCGACGTTGGCGTTCCACCCCGGTGGGACAGCCTCGACCCATGAGCGCAATGCCGTGTATGCGCCACTGGTCACCGCGAGTTGAAAATCAACGTCGTCAAAGCGACACGGAACGCACACCATGGCACGCCCTCGGAGACGGCCTGTTACCTCAGCACCGTCGATGTCCCGACCCAGACTCACGTGCAGACGAGAGCGGTCCCAGACATGACCAGAAGTCAGAGAAACGCCAACGCTCCGGTGTACCAAACGGTCCTGCTCGTAGGACAACGTGCCGACACTCCAAGGCGCATGTGACCCCTGGCGGAAGCCACAACTCATTCGATGAGTTGCACCACCCGGAGCGCTGGCCAAACTAGAGAAGACCCACCATGCCATAGCGGCTACGGAAACAGCGGCGGCAAAGACCATCACCACAATGATCAAAGGCGAAGCCGCAGAACCCACCTTCTGCCCTACGAACCGCTCGTACTCATGTCGGAGGAATCGACCGAGTCCGCGACGATAGTGACACGATTGTGATCGACCGAAAGGAAGCCGTGATCGATCGTGACGTTTTGGGTCCCGCCGTCACTGTCAATGCGCACCTCGCCACCCACCAAGGTGCCCAGCACCGGGGCGTGACCTGGCATGATGCCCAGTTCGCCTTCGCTACCTCGGGCGCGCACCATCGAAGCCTCACCCTCCCAGACCGTGCGATCAGCAGCGACCACAGCTACTTTTAGCAGGCTCATTCATTCCTTCCTTGGCGCACAACTCGCGACAACATGTCTGAATACTACCGGTGTGACTAGTTGTCCTTCTCTAGCTCCGACGCCTGGCGCTCTACGTCCTCGAGACCACCACACATGAAGAATGCCTGCTCGGGCAGGTGGTCGTAGTCACCGTCAGCTACCTTGGTGAACGCCTCGACGGTCTCCTCGAGCGGGACCGTCGAACCTTCCAACCCGGTGAACTGCTTGGCCACGTAGGTGTTCTGAGACAGGAAGCGAGCGATGCGTCGCGCCCGACCGACGAGGATCTTGTCTTCTTCAGACAACTCGTCGATACCGAGGATGGCGATGATGTCCTGCAGTTCCTTGTAGCGCTGCAGGATCGACTTGACCCGGACCGCTGTATCGTAGTGCTCTTGCGCGATGTAGCGCGGGTCCAGGATTCGGCTGGTCGACGTCAGCGGGTCCACGGCCGGGTAGATCCCCTGCGAGGCAATCGGACGAGACAACTCTGTCGTCGCGTCCA
This sequence comes from Actinomycetales bacterium, assembly GCA_038232855.1. Taxonomy (GTDB): domain Bacteria; phylum Actinomycetota; class Actinomycetes; order Actinomycetales; family Dermatophilaceae; genus Ornithinicoccus. Next base: position 2,486 of record JBBSNC010000116.1, on the reverse strand, counting down.
AGTGCGCAAAAGTGGTCGCCGGAGCCGGGTCGGTGTAGTCATCGGCCGGCACATAGATCGCCTGCATGGAGGTGATCGAGTGGCCACGTGTTGAGGTGATCCGCTCTTGCAGTACACCCATCTCATCTGCCAGCGTCGGCTGATAGCCCACGGCAGAGGGCATCCGACCAAGCAGCGTCGACACCTCGGAGCCAGCCTGTGTGAAGCGGAAGATGTTGTCGATAAACAGCAGTACGTCCTGCTTCTGAACGTCACGGAAGTACTCCGCCATCGTCAATGCCGACAAGGCAACGCGCAGACGGGTGCCCGGCGGCTCATCCATCTGACCGAAGACAAGTGCGGTCTGACCGAGCACACCGGCTTCTTCCATCTCCACGATGAGGTCGTTGCCTTCACGCGTGCGCTCCCCCACACCCGCGAATACCGACACACCACCGTGGTCTCGTGCTACTCGCGCGATCATTTCCTGGATCAGCACCGTCTTGCCGACGCCGGCCCCGCCGAACAGACCGATCTTTCCACCCAACACATAGGGGGTGAGCAAGTCGATAACTTTGATGCCCGTCTGGAACATCTGAGTCTTGGGCTCTAGTTGGTCGAAGGCTGGTGACGGGCGGTGGATTCCCCAACGCTCACCCACCTCGAGCTTTTCATCCCCTTCGAGGTTGAGGCACTCCCCGGTGGTGTTGAAGACCTTGCCCAGGGTGACGTCGCCCACTGGAACGCTGATCGGTCCACCAGTGTCGTGCACGGTAGCGCCTCGGACCAGGCCGTCGGTCGGCTGCAACGAGATGGCGCGCACCATGTTGTCACCGATGTCCTGAGCCACCTCAAGGTTCAGCTTGCGGGTCTCTCCGGCAAGCTCGACCTCGGTGGTCAACAAATTATACATCTCCGGGATTTGCCCGGGTGGAAACTCGATGTCCACGACCGGACCGATGATGCGGGACAGTCGGCCGACGCCGCCTTCGGTCTGCTCCTGCTCGGGAGCCTCAGTGGTAGCAGTGCTCATAGTTCAGTGCTTCCTTCTCACTTGGCATCGGCGAGGGCGGTTGCGCCACCCACGATTTCGCTGATTTCTTGGGTGATTTCGGCCTGGCGTGCCTGGTTGGCCAACCGTGTATATGTCTTAATCAGTTCTTCGGCATTGTCTGTTGCCGCCTTCATGGCTCGCTGTCGGGCCGCAAGCTCAGAGGCTGCAGCCTGTAGGAGCGCGTTGTAGATCCGCGAGTTGATGTACTTCGGCAAGAGGGCATCCAGCACTTCTGCGCCAGAGGGCTCGAACTCGTACAACGGGAAGACGTCTCCTTCGGAGTTGTCTTCCTCCGCCTCAACCACTTTCAGCGGCAGCAACCGGACGACATCGACCTCTTGGGTCACCATGTTGACGAACCGGGTGGAGACGATGTGAAACTCATCAACTCCGCCGTCCTCAGCGCTCGCGATGAAGTCTTTGACGATGCGCTCACCGATTGAGCGAGCCATCTCGAACGTAGGGGCATCCGAGGAGCCACTCCAGTTTGCTGCGGAATCACGACGGCGGAAACGGTAAAAGCCTTCCGCTTTGCGACCAAAGAGATATGGCACGACGTCTTTGCCCTGTTGTTCCAAATACTCGCGGAGTTGCTCACTGCGCTTCAAGACGTTCGCCGAGTAGGCACCAGCCAGACCACGATCACTGGTGATGATCACCATTCCGGCACGCGTCGGGTTTTCGGCTTCAGTAGTCAGCGGGTGATCCACGTTGGAGAAAGTGGACACAGCAGACACGGCGCGCGTGATGGCTTGCGCATACGGGGTGGTTTCCGCTACCCGCTGCCGCGCCTTCACCACGCGAGAGGCCGCGATCAACTCCATCGCCCGGGTGATCTTCTTCATCGATGTGATGGAGGTCGTGCGCTGGCGATACTCCCGCTGTTGGGCTCCCATATCTTCCCTCTCAGCGCTTCTGAGTGGTGATCTGCTCTTGGTCGACGTCCTCATCCTCAAGCGCTTCGACGTCGTCGTCCTCGCTGCTGCCGGGCCGAATCCCGGAGTCTTCGCTTTCGCTGAACTGGCCCTTGAAGTCCTTCATCGCATCCCCGAGAGCCTGCTCGGTGTCATCGCCCAATTCGCCGGACTCGCGGATCCCGCTCAGCATCTCGTCGTGTTCACGACGCAGGAAGTCCAGGAACTCGGATTCGAAGCGGCGGATGTCGGCCGTCGCCACTGAGTCGAGGTGGCCCTTCGTGCCGGCCCAGATGACCGCAACCTGCTCTTCGATCGGGATCGGTGAGGCTTGCGGCTGCTTCAGGAGCTCAACCATCCGAGCGCCCCGGTCCAATTGTGCTCGCGAAGCGGCGTCGAGGTCAGAGGCGAACATGGCAAACGCCTCCATCTCGCGGAACTGCGCGAGGTCCACTTTCAACCGTCCGGCGACACCCTTCATCGCCTTGACCTGGGCCGCGCCACCTACGCGAGAGACCGAGATACCCACATCGATGGCG
>JBBSNC010000115.1:0-8391 GCA_038232855.1 Actinomycetales bacterium | reverse complement strand
GCCGGAGTGGAGCTCATCACCGACCCCGAGGCGCTCGTCGTCAACGTCTCTCAGGCCATCTCCGAAGAAGCGCTGGAAGCCGAGCTGGCTGAAGCCGAAGCCGAAGCGGGCATCGAGCAGGATGCCCCAGAGGACGAGACCGCAGACGACGCAGACGCTGCAGAGGGCGATGCCGACGCCGCTTCCGGCGAGAGTGCTGCCAACGACGAGTCCTGATCTGCATAGATCAGCCCGGCACCACGGCATCGGTGCCGGGCCAATCTGTTCCATGATGGATTCTGTGCCTAGGCGTGCGCGGAGAGGAAGCCGGAGACGATGGAACCGTGGCTGATTGTCGGGCTCGGCAATCCTGGTCCTACGTATGCGTTGAACAGGCACAATGTGGGTGCCATGGTGATCGCCGACCTGGCCGCTGCGGCCGGCGTGAAGTTCAAGTCTCACAAAGCGCGGGCCATGGTGGCGCAGATGCGTCTGGGCACGCTTCCCGGGGGACTGCCTGGACCGCCAGTGCTGCTAGCCATACCGCGAACGTTCATGAATCTTTCCGGTGGTCCGGTGGCCGGACTGGCGAATTTCTTCTCGATTCCGACTGGCCGGATCGCGGTCGTGCACGACGAACTCGATGTCGATTTCGGGACGGTCCGGATCAAATACGGCGGTGGTGAGGGGGGTCACAATGGGTTGCGCTCGATCAGCGCGTCCTTGGGGACGAAGGATTATGTGCGGCTTCGATGCGGCATCGGCCGGCCGCCCGGGCGTCAGGAGCCAGCGGATTTCGTGCTCTCCAACTTTGCGACCCGTGACGCGGAAGACGTCGCCCTCTTGATTGCAGACGCCGGTGATGCTGTCACCGGTCTTGTCCAGCAGGGGCTAGCAGCCACCCAGCAACGCTTCCACTCCCGGTAGTTCCCTCTCCCGGCACCACCCGCCACGGCCCAACTCTAGGTATCTATCTCGGATAGCTCTTGCTAATTATTAGTTAGGCGACTAACATTCATTTCCTCAGTGATCGAGAGGATGAATTTCATGACGTCAATTGATCAGGTGGCCCGCCAGGGACCGAACCGACACGCTGCCGCACCTGGAACGACGCGCGCCCGGGCAACTGCGGTGGTCGCGGCAGTTGTGGGCGGCCTCAGCTACGTGGCTCGTAGCCCGGATCGGTGTGGGTGATCCCCTCACCGTCACCTTCAACGGTGGCGAAGCACAGAGCGTCACGGTGGTCTCCGCGATCCTGGCCGCGTCTGTCGCTGGAGGACTGGGGTGGGCGCTGCTAGCGATCTTGGGCGCCGTGAGCAACAAAGCCAGGAGGGTGTGGACGGCTCTCGCGTCTGTGGTGCTGCTGCTTTCGCTGGCAGGTCCCCTTGGCGCTGACGCAGATACAGCCACCACGAGTGCGCTCGTCGCGATGCACCTCGTCGTAGGTCTGATTTTGATCGTGGGCCTGCACCGCACCACCGTTCGTGACTGAAGTCGTTGCCTCTCTAGGGCAACTGTGATTGACCAAGTCGGTTGGTGGCGCCTTCCAGAAGAGCAATGAAGTCAGCTGCGGTGACTTCGGCCGGCAGTCCCGCGAGGAGCTCCTCAGCCACCGTGGACTGTGCATCGCGAAGCGCGGGGATCACGGCATGCCCCCTTGGGGTGAGGTGCACCGCAACTGCCCGCGCGTCCTGAGCGGACTGGGTGCGCCGGACCAGCCCGGCGGCCTCAAGTTTGCGAACGGCCGAAGTGATCGTTGAGGCCTCACAGTTGGCTGCCGCAGCGAGTGAGGCCTGAGTGCAGGGCCCCTGCTCGGCTAGCTCCAGTAACAACAACTCTTGGCCGATACTGACCCCACACCGGCCAAGCAAAGCCGCTGTCCGCGAGCGGTGAGCGATGGCCAGACGGCGTACCGCGGCGTTTGCGTGGGCAACGGTGTGTGCTGCGGCGTCGGTGGAGGGTTGGTCTGGGATCGCCATGGACCGTATGTTAGTTGGTTGCCTAAGCTATGTCGAAGGACTGTCGGGCTGTATCAACCGCCCCCCACACCCGGGTACGGATATCCGCCACCTCAGCCAAGCAGCGGAGTGGTCCGCTGGCGCTCGGCCTCGCCATCGCGGCGTTGGTGATACCACGCCCGATGGCACGGTCGCCGGCCTAGTCGGGCTGACCGAAGGGGAGTGCTTCACCTCGGTGGCCCAAAGGCGGGAAAACCATCAAACCGAGCTCGTGCGCGCAGGTCCATGACGGCTAGGGCGACACCGGTCAGTACTTCGAGGAATCGCCATATTCGTATGGGCTGTTCAGGCTCAGTAGCCAGTCATGGGCTTCGGGGGATCGCGACATGGCGTGTGCGATCCAGCCCTACCGCATCGGGTCCCTGGAAGGCAGTGCCCGCCAAGGCTGACTAGGCGTTGGCTGACTTCAACGCTGCCAGTCGGGCCTCGATTTCGCTGTCGTGGGTGTGGTCCTCCAACTCGTCAAACTGATCTTCAAGACGGGTGGACTGCGCCTCAGCGCGGCCTTGCATCAGCGCCTCTTCGCGGTTGATCTTGTCTTCGAAGCGAGACAGTTCGCTGTTCGGGTCGAGCACGTCCAAGGACGACATGGCCTCATTGACGGTGCTCTGTGCCTCGACTGATCGGGCCCGGGCGATGAGCTGCGAACGGCGGCCCTTCAGGTCTTCCAGTTTGGTCTTCATCGTCGACAACCCCGACTTCAGTTGCTCGACCGTCGAGTTCTGGGACTCGATGCTCGGACGGGCGCTGGCGGCGTCGTTCTCATGTTGGATCTGCCGGCCGAGCGCGAGTTTGGCCAGATTGTCGAACTTCTCGGCGCCGGCGCTGTCTCCGCTGTTGCGCATCGATTCGGCCTTGGCCGATGCCGCCGATGCCTTGCGACCCCACTCCGCTGCAGCCTCCTCGTCATTGCGCAGATCGGCTTCTGCCATCCGCACGTTGGCGATGGTCTGCGCGACGGCCTCCTCGGCCTCAGCGATGGAGTGGGTGTAGTCGCGCACCAACTGATCCAGCATCTTCTCCGGGTCTTCGGCGCGGTCCAACATGGCATTGACGTTGGCTCTCGTGAGTTGGCCGATCCTGCCTAGGATGCTCTGCTTCTGAGTCATGACGGTGCTTTCCTTTCATGGACATTCACTGAATCGTCTTCTTCTCTGGTTCCTTGAAACGTTGCTGCGCTCAGAATCGTCCCCCGCTGCTGATTCCACCACCGCCGCCCCCACCAAAGCCTCCGCCGCCGAAGCCGCCACCACCGAAGGTGCCGCCGCCACCTCCCCATCCGCCGCTATGCCGGGAGCCGCCGCCAGCCAGGATGCCACCCAGAATCAATGACCCGACGTCGAGTCCGTTCGATCGATGGCCGCGACGTCCGCCAGGCATGGACGGCCCACCCGGCCCGTTCCAACGATCCACATCGTTGCTTGCTTCAGCAAGTGCCCGCTCACCGAGTTGCTCGGCCTGGTTGAGCAGCGACGCGGCCCGGGTCGGATCCTCGGTCGCTGTGCTCTGTGCCTGCTCGAAGAGGCGCAACGCCTCAGAGATCCGCGTCCGCGCCCCGCTGTCGACAGCACCGCGGCGGGTGGAAATCGTCTCGTCGATGCTGCGAAGCCGCGCCCCCACCCGTTGGACCCGTTCGGTGAAGGCCGAGTGGGCCTTGTCCCGTTGTGCTTGCGCGTCACGGAAAGATCCGAGCACCGTGTCGAGGTCGTGCTCGGAGGCATCAAGACGGGCCAAGGCAGCCAACGGGTCGCCGTCCTGCCCTGCGCTCTGACCACCGGAAACCGCTTCCCGCGCTGCAGCCACGGCTTGGCGCACAGAGGGATCCTTCGGGGCCAACCGTTGCGCATCGGCAATGTCGCTGGTGATCGACGTGATCGCGGTGGCCAAAGCCTGCTTGGAGCCAACAAGGTCTGCGTCGGCGCGAGCAATCTGATCCAGCAGCCGACTGGATTGGCTCAGTGATTCTTCGCACGCGCGCGCGGCGGCCACGGCCATTCCACGGTCCGTGCGCTCTACTGACAGTTCTCCAGCCTCGATAAAGCCTTCGGCGCTGTCCACCAACCGGGTGGCCTGTTCCAAGTGTGCCGCCACCGTGCCGAGGGCCTTCGCTGGGTATCGTGCCTGGAGGCCGCTGAGCTGTTGCCGTGCTGCGGGGAGGCGCGCAGCAACCTCGGGTATGCGTTCGCGCAGCTCCCGTAGGAAGTCCGGCACTCGAGCTTCGAGTGATCGTAGGTCCGCGAACTCCTGGGTGTGCGCGTGCAGGGCCTTGCTGGCCGCCGTGCCCACGTCGACGATCTGAGCGAGCATGGTGCGCTGCACGGGCTCTGGCTCGGGTTTCGCGTCGTCCAGCTCGGCTCGAATGCGAAAGGCTTCTTGGGCTTGGGCCTGACTCTGGGTGAGCACTTCACCGAATCGCTGAGTGCGTTGCTCCCCGAATTGGGCTTGCGCAAAAGCCAACTCTTCGGCTGCTGAGCGCAGCGAGTTGTCCAGATCGACGAGTACGGCGGCGGCCCGCTCGTGCAACTGCTGGGTCGACATACCCATTGCCGTCGCTGGCTCTTCGGCTGACTCGCCAGGCTTTCCGGTCGAGCCTGCGCGAGCGGCCTTGTTCCCGCGGAGGTTCATCAGGAGCGCGATCGCGAACCCCGCGATCGGCACCGCGAAGAACCACGGGAAGCCGAAACTGAAGCCGCCCCCAAGGCCTCCGTCACCGCCGGGAAAGGACTCAGCGCCGATGGTGTCATCAGTGGTTGCGCTCCCGTCGCCGCTGACCTGCCCATAGCCTTGAGCGGCCGCGATCGCAGCACCAGACCAGTCGTCCTCGCCCAGAGCGGGCGCGATGAAGTCGTTCTCTACCGCTACTACCTCCTCGCGAGTGAGGCTGCTGTCGGCGGTGGTGTATGTGCCGTACTTGCGGTCCTCGACCGCGACTGCGAGCAGCACGTCGTCGCCGCCCATTCCGGAGGCGGCGAACGTCGCTTCTGCCCACGACGCGCCGCTGTTGTCGTCGGCTCCTTCGAAGGTGTCCACGTAGGCCACGAACAGTTGCAGCCCTTGCTCGGCCTGCACATCATCCAGCGCCTTTTGGACGTCGGATTCATCTGCCCCCAGCACGCCCGCGGAGTCATAGATCTGGCCCGGGACGTCCAATGGATCTTCCGCAGCTGCCGATGTCGCGGACAGGAGAAAGACCCCGAGCGCGAGCAATGCCGCGAGTATGCAGCGCCAGAAAGATGCGGGGGTCCTCACGCCATGATCTTGGTCGGGGAGGTGGCCGGATGCAACAGTTCGAGCGCATTAGGCTTGCCTACGATGAACCTCACCCCCGTGTTGGCTGTGCTCAGTCACGATCGCGACATCGCAGACATGTTGACCGCGTGGAAGTCCCAGCAATCCTCCGCCGCTGTGTCGAGCACCCCGGGTGCCTGGCCAGCGCTATGCGCCGCGATGAGCTCTCAGCGACCCGTGTTGTTGGTCGCAGCCACGGGCCGGGAGGCAGATGACGTCGCTGCGGCCTTGCGGGAGTTTGTCGCCGCCGACGAGGTCGCGACGTTCCCCAGCTGGGAGACGTTGCCGCACGAGCGGCTGAGCCCACGCAGCGACACGGTCGCTCGCCGCCTCGACGTGCTTCGCCGCCTGGCCCATCCGGACCCTGCAAGCGTTGGCCATGGACGCCCGCGGGTCGTCGTGGCATCGGTGCGGGCGTTGGTCCAGCCGATCGCCACCGGCTTGGGGGACCTGATGCCGGTGCGACTCCAGACTGGCGACGAGCGGCCGTTGGAGCAGATCGTCGAAGACCTGGTGGCTGCGGCATACACCCGCACCGACCTGGTCGAACGGCGTGGTGAGTTCGCAGTGCGCGGCGGCATCCTCGACGTCTTCGCGCCTACCGACGATCACCCCCTGCGTGTGGAGTTCTGGGGCGACACGATCGAGGAGGTGCGCTGGTTCAAGGTCGCCGACCAGAGATCGCTGGAAGTGGCTGCCGATGGGGTTTGGGCTCCACCCTGCCGCGAGGTGCTCCTCACCGAGACGGTGCGGCAGCGGGCTGCAGCGCTGGTCGAGGACCTACCGGGGGTCGCCGACATGTTGGCCAAGATCGCCGAGGGCATCGCGGTTGAGGGTATGGAGTCGCTGGCCCCAGCCCTGGTCGATGGCATGGAGACATTGGTCGAGGTGTTGCACAGTGATGCCGGGGTGGTCATCCTCGACCCAGAGCGGGTGCGTAGCCGGGCGCACGACTTGGTGGCCACCAGCCAAGAATTCTTGGATGCCAGCTGGTCGAATGCCGTCGCCGGCAACGTCGTGCCGGTCGACTTAGAGCGCATGCTCGGCTCCGCTTCTTACCTTGATCTGGAAACCGTTCGCGACCTCTGCCTCGATTCGGGTCGCACCTGGTGGAGCCTGACGCCGTTTGTCGCTGATGCCGAATTGTCGGATGCCACGGAATCGGCGAACGCCTTGCGGGTCGGCGCCGAACAGGCTCCGGCATACCGCAGCGACGTCGACGCCTTGGCCGCTGATTTGCGGCGGTGGTGCAGCGAAGGCGCGTCAGTGGTGCTGGCTCTGGAGGGCGCCGGTATGGCGCAGCGGGTCTGCGAGGTTCTGGCTGAGCACGAGGTGGCGCACCGGCTCCAGGCGCCGCTGAGCGAGCTGAGCACCACCGTGGTGACACTGACCACGGGCGTCGTCGGCAACGGCTTTGTGCTGCGCGGCCACGGCGCAGACCTGGTGCTCCTCGGTGAGGCCGACCTCACCGGCCAGGCCGCTGGCGCCGGCTCGACATCCGACATGCGGACCATGCCGTCCCGACGCCGCAAGATGATCGACCCGTTGCAACTTCGGCCAGGCGACCTCGTCGTGCACGAACAGCACGGCGTCGGCCGTTTCATCGAGATGGCTCAACGCACGGTGGCGGGGGCCACCCGCGAATATCTCGTACTGGAATACGCCGCGAGCAAACGGGGCCAACCGGGTGACCGTTTGTTCGTCCCCACCGATCAGCTGGACCAGATCACCCGGTATGTCGGCGGTGAGGCTCCTACGCTCAACCGCCTCGGCGGGTCAGATTGGCAGAGGACGAAATCCCGGGCACGCAGGCACGTCCGGCAGATCGCGGGTGAGTTGATCCGGTTGTATAGCGCACGGATGGCGACGGTGGGCCACGCTTTTGCCTCCGATACCCCGTGGCAGCGCGAACTCGAGGATGCGTTCGCCTTCGTCGAGACCCCTGATCAGGTTTCCAGCATTGACGAAGTCAAAGCCGACATGGAGAAGGCCGTGCCGATGGACCGGCTGATCTGTGGTGATGTGGGGTATGGCAAGACCGAGATCGCAGTGCGGGCTGCCTTCAAGGCGGTGCAGGACGGCAAGCAGGTCGCCGTGCTGGTGCCGACGACCCTTCTGGTGCAGCAGCACTTCCAGACCTTCAGCGAGCGGTATGCCCAGTTCCCGGTGGTGGTGAAGGCGCTGTCGCGCTTCCAAAGTGACGCCGAAGCCAAGGCCACGATCGCCGGTCTGGCCGATGGGACGGTCGACGTCGTGCTCGGCACCCACCGACTGTTGTCTGCCACCGTGCGTTTCAAAGACCTCGGGCTGGTGATCGTCGATGAGGAGCAGCGGTTTGGGGTGGAGCACAAAGAGCAACTGAAGGCCATGCGGACCAACGTGGATGTGCTGGCGATGTCTGCCACTCCGATCCCGCGCACCTTGGAGATGGCGGTGACCGGCATACGCGAGATGTCGACGCTGGCCACGCCGCCGGAGGAGCGGCACCCGGTGCTCACCTTTGTCGGGGCGTATGACGACAAACAGATCACCGCAGCGATCCGACGTGAGTTGCTGCGCGAAGGGCAGGTCTTCTACGTTCACAACAAAGTCGCTTCTATCGACCGCGCGGCTAGCCGCATCCGTGACCTGGTTCCCGAGGCACGAGTCGTCGTTGCCCATGGGCAGATGGGCGAGCGCCGGCTCGAGGAGGTCGTCGTGGACTTTTGGGAGGGCCGATCGGATGTGCTGGTCTGCACGACCATCGTCGAGACTGGCCTGGATATTTCGAACGCAAACACGCTGATCCTGGAGCGCTCGGATCAGATGGGTTTGTCGCAGTTGCACCAGCTGCGTGGACGGGTGGGGCGAGGTCGCGAGCGGGCCTATGCCTACTTCTTGTACCCGCCGGAGAAGCCGCTGACCGAGACAGCCGTCGACCGCCTACAGACCATCGCCGCCAACACCGACCTCGGCGCCGGGATAGCCGTCGCGATGAAGGACCTGGAGATCCGTGGAGCGGGCAACTTGCTCGGCGGTGAGCAGTCGGGCCATATCGCCGGTGTCGGCTTCGACCTATACGTACGGCTGGTGGGGGAGGCCGTCGCCGAGTTCAAGGGCGAGGGCG
>JBBSNC010000114.1:0-8436 GCA_038232855.1 Actinomycetales bacterium | reverse complement strand
CGAGTGTGCAGTCGCCGGTGCTGTTGGTCCACGGCACGCGCGACCGGCTGGTCCCGTTCTCGGGGGGCGTACGGGTCGCCGCACGAAACCCGCGGTGGCGTTTTGCCCCGGCCAGCAACTGCGGTCACCTGCCGATGCTGGAGGAGCCACACTGGCTGGCCGCCCAGATCGCGGCATGGTGGGATGCGCGAGTGATGTGATGGACTGCGGACTATGGCAGACCTAGAGGTGCTCAAACGCAAGGCGGGCACTGCCGCGCTGCTCGCCTTTCGCTACCTTCCAGGTCCGCTACGCCGGGCACTGGTGCGGGCGGGCACACCGAACTACACAGTCGGTGCTGTGTGCGCGCTGGAGCACGACGGTTTCGTGCTGATGTTGAGCCAACCTCACCGCCGTGGCTGGAGCCTGCCCGGGGGTTTGCTCGATCACGGTGAATCTCCCGCACAGGCAGTGGCCCGCGAGGTAGCCGAAGAGACCGGTCTGCGGATCGACCCGGGAGATCAGGTGGCGGTAGGGGTGCACCCGAAGACGCAAAGCGTGGACGTCATCTTTCGGGTGGTGCTTGATCATCGCCCGGAGTTGGACTTGGCTGCCGAGGCCCGCCGCTCACGGTGGTTTGACCTCGCGGAGATTGCCGATGCCGACCGAGAGACGCGGCAGATTTTGCGATCTCTGGGGCAGTCTCGCCAGCTAGCCAAGGGGGGTCGGCTCCTGCGGTGAGGCTCCGGTGGCGAGGAGCGAGAAGCGAGGAGGCGGGGGTCGCGAGGTGATGCCCGTGCTGGAGCTCATCGCCACCATCGTGCACCCAGTGGCCGAGGATGACTGGGATGTATCACACCCACGTCGATGACTCGGTCCTGCAGGACTACCTGGACGCGGCTTGTCGCCACGACGCCATCCTCCTGATCAACATTCAACCCGGCCGCGCCGACTTCATCGACGAGGTGGAGTATTGGGAGGACTTCTTGGTCGAACCCGACGTCGGGGTGGCATTGGATCCGGAGTGCGTGGTCGAGGAGGGGCAGACGCCCGGTTGGGTCTATGGCCGCACCAGCGGCGCCGAATTGAACGAGTCCGCACGGCATACCTGGCTGATCTGGTCGATGAGCATGGCCTGCCGGTCTCATGACGGGCGAGGAAGTCCTCGACCTACGGCCGCGGCCGCAATACGTCCTGTTCGAGTAGTCACACGGTAAGCAGGATCTTGCCGATGTGTTGGCTCTCCTCCATAGCTCGGTGCGCGTCCGCCGCTGACTGAAGTGGGTATGTCGCATGGACCAGCGGGCGAATCGTGCCACGTTCGATCCAGGGCCAGATCCGCTCGCGCACCTGCGCCACGATCTCGGCCTTCTGCTCCAGCGGACGCGAACGCAACCCGGTCGCGATGATCCGGCCGCGTTTGCCGAGCAAGCGGCCGATGTTGAGTTCGCCCTTGGCGCCACCCTGCATACCGATGATCACAAGCCGACCGCCAGCAGCGAGCGATTGGATGTTGCGGTCCAGGTATTTCGCACCGACCATATCCAGGATGATGTCGGCTCCGGAGCCGTCGGTCACCTCCTCGATCCGCTGCACGAAGTCCTCGTCGCGGTAGTTGATCCCGACCTCAGCGCCTAGGTCTGCGCAGGCCCGGAGTTTGGCGGCTGATCCTGCGGTCACGATCACCCGGACCCCCAACGCGCGGGCGACCTGGATCGCCATTGTGCCGATCCCGCTGGAGCCACCATGCACGAGCAACGTCTCACCTTCGCGCAGCCCAGCTTCCATCACCAGGTTGCTCCACACCGTGCAGGCCACTTCGGGCAACGCTGCGGCGTCGCGCACGCTCACCCCGTGGGGCACAGGTAGCACCTGGCCTGCTGGGACGGCGACCTGCTCGGCATACCCCCCACCGGCCAGCAGCGCGCACACCTCGTCGCCCACTGCCCAGGCACTGACCCCTTCGCCCACGGCACCCACCACGCCGCTGACCTCCAGCCCAGGCAACGCGGAGGCACCGGGCGGAGGGGGGTAGTTGCCCTCGCGCTGCACGATGTCGGCACGATTGATACCGGCGGCGACCACATCCACGCGCACCTCTCGTGGCCCGATGTCCGGGGCTGGGACGTCGTCGAGCACCAGGGCATCGGGGTCGCCAGGGCTGGGGATGGTGATCGCTTTCATAGTCATAAGCCTATGAGACCACCAAGCCCGGTCGTCAACCGATGAGGATGCCGGCAATCGCTGCGCTCATCAGGTTGGCCAACGTCGCCGCGGCCACAGCGCGCAGGCCGAGCTCGGCGATATCGCGGCGCCGATCGGGGGCGATGCCACCCAGTCCACCGAGCAGGATGCCGAGGGAGCCGAGATTGGCGAAGCCGGTGAGTGCAAACGTGATGATGGCGGCCGTCTTGGGGCTGAAGTCCTCGATCTGCGGAGCGAAGTCGGCAAACGCCACGAACTCATTGACCACGACCTTCTGCCCGACGAAACTGCCCGCCTGGACTGCCTCGCTCCAATCGACTCCGATGGCGAACATGACCGGAGCAAAGACGTAGCCGAGGATCTGCTCAAAGGTGACGTCGCCATACCCGAACCACCCGCCGATGGTGGAGATGAACAGATTGAGCAACGCAATCAACGAGATGAAGGCGAGCAACATGGCGCCGATATTCAGGGCTAGTTTCAGCCCGTCTGCGGCACCGGAGGCGGCAGCGTCGATGACATTGCGATACTCCATCTCATCCAGGTCATCTTCCGGTTCCTCGGACTCCTCGGGGTCTGCGTCGTCAGTGCGTGTCTCGTCAGTGCGTGTCTCGTCAGTGCGCGCGTCGTCAGTGCGCGCGTCGTCAGCGAGCGCTGCAGTCCGGGAACTCGTCGAACCATTGCCTGCCGTGGTCGCACCGACCTTTTCGGCTGGAGCGTCTACGGATTCTTCCAGTGGCTCGGGCACGATGATCTTGGCCATCAACAAGGCACCGGGGGCGGCCATAAAACTGGCAGCGATCAGGTATTCCAAGGGTGCTCCCAGCAGCGAATAGCCCACTAGCACCGATCCGGCAACGGTGGACAAGCCACCGACCATCACGGCGAACAATCCCGACCGGGTCAGACCCTTGATGTAGGGGCGAATCACCAGGGGCGCCTCCGTCTGCCCAACAAAGATGTTGGCGGCCGCATTCACCGACTCTGCTTGGCCCGTGCCGATGAGCTTTTGCAAGGCGCCGCCAAGCACCGCGACCACACGCTGCAGCACCCCCCAGTGGTAGAGCACTGCGGTCAGCGAGGCGAAGAAGATGATGACCGGGAGCACTTGAAAGGCGAAAATCAGCCCTTGGCCCTCTTCGGGCAGAACCTGACCGAAGAGGAATCCGATGCCCGAGCCCGAGGAATTGATGATCGCTTGGACGCCCTTGGACGCCTGCTCCAAGGCCACCTGCCCCGTCGACCAGTAGAGCACCAAGACTCCGAAGCCGAGTTGCAGCGCGAACGCGGCCCCGACAATACGCAACTTGATGGCGCGACGGTTGGTCGACAGCAACACTGCCAACGCCAACAACGCTGCCATTCCGCCAAGGCCCCACAACACGTCCATGTGTCCTCCGTCTGTTAGGTCGGTGCCCACCGTAGCGGTGGCGCAGATTTTGCGATAGCCGAACGCGGCACCGGCTGGGGGTGACAGCATGTGCCCATGCAGCGCACCGTGACCGCGAACATCAAAGCCACCGTCCAAGCAACTGTGGAGCTGGCGCTGAGCGTGGTGGTTGCCAAGAGCGCGGCCCCCCAGGATGAGCACCTCAGCATCACCGTTGATGGCACACAGGTGGACTACGAGGAGGTCGCCGGGTCACACAGTGCTCGGTGGCATTTGCTTCGATCGGTGCCTCCAGGTGACTTCACTCTCGACTACCGGGCCACCGTGAACTCGGGCGGGCCGGCGCAGGAACTCAGCGCTGGTGAGCGAATCAGCTATCTACGACCAAGCAGGTATGCCGACGTGGATCGGCTGGGCACGACCGCAGGTGCGCTCTTCGGCAGCCTGCGCGACGCGGAGCTCATCACAGCTGTCGTCGACTACGTGCACGAGCAGACCGCATACATCGTGGGGTCGTCGAGGGTGACCGATGGCGCCAGCGACACCTATCTCGCCCGCACCGGCGTGTGTCGGGATTTTGCTCACCTGACGATTGCCCTCCTGCGGGCTCGCGGAGTGCCGGCGCGGATGGTCAGTGCCTTCGCCCCAGGTCTGCAACCGATGGACTTCCACGCAGTTGTGGAGGCACATGTCGACGGCGCGTGGTGTGTCGTTGATCCCACCCGGCTAGCGCCGCGCCCCTCACTGGTGCGCATCGCAACTGGCACCGACGCAGCCGAGACGGCATTCATGACCACGCACTCCGGCGACCTTCGCTTTGGCACGCTGAGCGTCACGGCAGTCATTGCGGGCGATCTACCGCAAGATGATCACAGGGGCCTACGTCAGTTCAGGTAGCGACGCAGATCGGCTGAACTCAGGCCATCCGGGTGAGCTCGACCTCGACAAACATTTGGGACGTGCCCGACCCCGTGAAGATGCCGCGCAGTGGGGGCACATCGCCGTATTGCCTGCCCTGGGCGACCTCGACATGCCGGTTGCCGGGTTGGATCGCGTTCGTCGGGTCGGCACCGACCCACAGCCCATCCCAATATCGGATCCAGGCGTGCGATTCGCCTTTGTAGGTCGTCCCGACCTCCGGCTCCCTCGGTGGCATGAGGTAGCCCGACACGTAGCACGTCGGTATGCCGACCGCGCGCAGGCAGCCGATGGTGATGTTGGCCATGTCTTGGCACACACCTTCTCGGCCCTCCCACGACTGGGCCGCCCTGGTGTGCACCCCGGTCGAACCCGAGACGTAGTTGACCTCTTGGTGGATCAGGTCGATGACCGCGTTGGCGCAGTCGCTCGGGACGGGCGAGTCCTCGGCAATCTGATGCACCCGCTCCAGTAGGTCCGCTGGTGGGCGCACCTGGTCACCGATGTGCAGATACTCGCTGTGCTCGGCTGCTACCTCGGGCGCGCGGATCTGTTCCCAGGACCACCCCTCGCCGACGATCTCGGGGCGCCGCACATCCACGGTGGCCGCCGAGGTGACCATCAAGGACTCGTGTCGGTCGTGCACCTCAAAGGCAGTGACGCTGGTGCCCCAGTAATCGTTGTAGGTATGTGTCCATGCCGAGGGGCTGATGTCCATTCGGGTATGCAGCACTTGTTGGTGCAACGTGGACCGCGGGGTCATCCGAGCCTCGTTGTAGGAGGCGCTGGCCGCCCCGGCATACTCGTATCCGGTCTTGTGCACAATGCGCAGCATCATGGTTTCACCTCACCCCTGCGTGCCAGGTCACTGAGTTGGCACCCTCGAAATAGCGGTGCGCCACGGCGTCGTTGGCTTCGCTGCAGGTGCGCTGCAGCGAGGTCATCCGCCCAGGTAGGTCGCTCAGAATCTCCGTCAACGGTTGATACTCCAATTCGGCTCGAGCGCGACCGATCAGACGCATCGCGTCTCCGGTGAATCCAGCCCGGCGCTCGCCGACATCCAGGTTGACCAGCGCCGACTCAGCCCGGTTCAGCGAGAACAGCAAGGACCGGGGAAAAAGTCGATCAAGCAGCAAGAACTCGGCTGCCTCGCGGTCGGAGTCGGCTCCTTTATATGTGCGCACGAACGCGTGGTGGGCGCCGCAGGCTCGCAGCGTGGTCAGCCAGGCCTGGGGCGACTCGGCGTTGTAGGCGGCCGCTTCGATCATCCGAGCGGTCATGTCGATCCGCTCCAAGCTGCGACCGAGGACCAGGAACTGCCACCCCTGGTCGTGGCTCATCGTGGAGTCGGCGATGCCCGAAATGACGGCACAGCGCTCGCGCACCGTCTGACAGGTCTGTGCGGGCCGCGCGCGTTGGATGTGACCGCGCTGGATGATGTTCCAGGTCGTATTGATGGCTTCCCACACCTCGGTGGAGACCACTTCGCGGGAGCGTCGGGCGCTCTCCCGCGCACCCCAGAAGGTGGAGACCATCGAGGCGGGGGAGTCGGCATCCCAGCCGAGCAGCCGCATCACGGTGGCTTGGTCTGTCTGATCGACATCGCTCACGCCCATCACGGACAGCAACGCGCGGGAGGCGACCTCCTCATCGACAACCGGGTCCTCCAGGAGCAGCTGGACGTGCACGTCCACCAGCCGCGAGGTGTCTTCGGCTCGCTCCAGATACCGCCCAATCCAAAACAGCGACTCAGCGATCCGGCTCAGCACGAGGCCACCCCCTGTTGCTGTTGCTGACTTTGGGTACTCGTCGCCGCCGACTCCTGCAGCCGGACTTGGGGCTCTGAGGCCGGCTCGACCTGCTTGGGTCTGGCCGCTGGGCGTTGTCGCCGTCCGTCACCGGCCAACACCCAGGTGTCCTTGGAGCCACCGCCTCGGCTGGAGTTGACGATCAACTCGCCTTCACCCAACGCAACCCTGGTCAAGCCGCCGGGAGTACCCACACCTTGTTGCCGTCGTTGATGGCGAAAGGGCGCAGGTCGACGTGTCGAGGTCGCATATGGTCACCGATCATGGTCGGCACCGTGGACAACTGGACGACCGGTTGCGCGATCCATCCACGCGGGGCGGCCAAGACCGTGCGCCGCAGTTGCTCCAGCTCCTCAGCAGTGGCTTGCGGGCCGATCACAATGCCCTTGCCGCCGGCACCATCGACTGGCTTGACGACGAGCTCATCCAGGCGATCCATCACTTCTTCGCGGTGGGCCGGGTCCTCCAACCGCCAGGTATCCACGTTGGGCAGGATGGGCTCCTCATTCAGGAAGTAGCGAATGATATCCGGCAAGTAGGTGTAGATCAACTTGTCGTCGACGACCCCATTGCCGACTGCGTTGGCGATCGTGACGTTGCCTGATCGAGCCGCGTTGAACAGCCCCGGGCAACCCAACGCTGAGTCCGAGCGGAAGTGCATCGGGTCCAAGAAGTCGTCATCGACGCGCCGATAGATGACATGCACGGGGTGCAGACCGTGCGTGGTGCGGATCATCACGCGACCCGCTTGCGCGACCAGGTCACGCCCTTCGACCAGGCGGCAGCCCATCAACCGGGCGAGCAGCGAGTGCTCGAAGTACGCAGAGTTGTATGGCCCCGGCGTCAGCACAACCACTGTCGGATCGGCCACTCCGCTAGGCCCGGCTGCCTTCAGAGCGGCCAACAACTTTTGGGGGTATGACGCCACCGGGCGGAGCCGATGTGTGCCGACCACCTCCGGCAGGGTCTGAGCCATCGCCCGTCGGTTGGTCAACACGTAGGACACCCCGGAGGGGATGCGCACGTTGTCTTCAAGCACCCGGAAGTCACCGTGACCATCGCGGATGAGGTCGATCCCGGAGACGTGGATGCGCACGCCGTTCAACGGCGTAATGCCCGAGGCGGCCCGGCGGAAGTGGCTTGAGGAGGTGACGACGTGTTTGGGCACGATGCCGTCGCTGAACACCGTTCCGACGCCGTAGACGTCATCGAGCAGCATCTCCAAAGCGGCGACCCGTTGGGCGACTCCGGTTTCAACGTGCGCCCATGCATCGGCATCGATGATGCGCGGCACGATGTCCAGCGGGAAGGGCCGCTCTTCGCCGCCGATGTCGAACGTCACGCCCTGGTCACTGTAGTGATTGGACAGGTAGTCCGAGCGGGACTGCAGATCCTCGGCCGTGACCGTTTCGAATGCCCGAGAGAGGTTTTGGTAGGCCGAGCGCACAGTGTGGCCCTCTGATTGCGGCGAGTCGGACCTGGCGAACATCTCGTCGTGCATGTGTCCGGCCAGGGGATAGCCTTCAAACATGTCCGCCATGGGGCCAGAGCCTACTGCTGTGGTGGCCGGGGGCCGACCGTAGAGTGAGGCGATGCTGAGCAGGGGTCAGCGGCACATCTCGCCGCAGGGGGCAAGACTGCATTGGAAGCGCCGACCCCGGACGCCGCGAGCAGTTGTGCTGGTGCTGCATGGGGGGCAGGCCCACGGCACCCAGCCCACCTCGTTGACCCAAGCGTCGGTGTTGCGCGTCATGCCGTTCGTGCGGGCCATTGCCCGGCGGGGCGGCGACGGCGTCGCAGTGGGCTTTCTGCGGTATGCCGTGCGCGGATGGAATAGCGGCGGTGACGCCTTGCGTGACGCTCGGTGGGCGCTGTCCCAGATCGAGGCGGCATACCCCGACCTGCCCTTGGGCGTGGTCGGATACTCCATGGGCGGACGGGTGGCGCTGTATCTGGCCGGGGAATGCCGCCCTCGGGCGGTGGTCGGGTTGGCCGCGCGGGTCTTACGTGCGGCCGGCACGAGCGTCGAAATCGACATCGTGCCGGGAGACACCCACGCTCTCCTGCGGCACCCCGGCTACTGGCACCGACGTGCCGCGGATTTCGTGATCGAGACGCTGGGGGATTGACCGAAGT
>JBBSNC010000113.1:0-8463 GCA_038232855.1 Actinomycetales bacterium | reverse complement strand
GACCTGGGCAACTACGCGTTGCTATGCGGGCGGCACCACACCCTGGTCCACGACAAAGACCTTATGGCCACCGTCCACGCCACCGGCGTGACGTGGCACGTCTAACTGACCCGCCCCACACCCGGCTGCGCGCCAGCCGGGGAACAGGCATGCCCGACATCAGGAAACCGGGGCGGCGGCGGCAGTGCGGTGGCCGCCGGCACCAGAGTGCCACAGCGCCGTCCACTGAGAACGGCGATGCCGCGGGACGGCGTCCTGTTTGAGAGGATGCTGTGATGACTGTAACGGCTGAACGAACCGAACTGGTCGTGAAGCCGCTGCAGATTGGGCGGCATACGATCGGCTCTCCCGTGGTGTTGGCGCCGATGGCGGGGATCACCAACCGAGCGTTTCGGCGGTTGTGTCGGCAGTACGGAGATGACGGTCTAGCAGGCGCGCAGCGGGCGTCAGGCGCCAGTTCGCTCTATGTCAGCGAAATGATCACCTCACGAGCCCTGGTGGAGCGCACGCCGATCTCGATGCGACTGATCGAGCACGACGAAGACGAGGATCCTCGATCAATTCAGCTATATGGGGTAGATCCGGCGACTGTGGGAGCAGCAGTCAAGATGCTGGTAAGCGAGGATCGGGCCGACCACATCGACCTCAACTTCGGCTGCCCGGTGCCCAAAGTCACCCGCAAGGGTGGGGGAGCGGCGCTGCCGTGGAAGATCGACCTGTTTCGCGGGATCGTCCGCGCAGCCGTGCGAGAGGCCACTCCCGCCGATGTGCCGGTGACCGTCAAGATGCGCGTCGGTATCGACAGTGACCACATCACCTACCTCGACGCTGGCCGCATAGCCGAGGAAGAAGGCGTCGCCGCGGTCGCGCTGCACGCCCGCACGGCGGCTCAGGCCTACAGCGGACAAGCGGACTGGGGCCGGATCGCGGCACTCAAGCAGGCGGTGACCACTATCCCAGTGCTCGGCAATGGTGACATCTGGTCGGCCGAGGATGCCGTCGCGATGGTGCGTGAAACCGGTTGCGATGGCGTGGTGGTCGGTCGGGGCTGCTTGGGCAGGCCATGGTTGTTCACCGACCTGGCGGCGGCCTTTGCAGGGTCTGACGCGCGGGTGGAGCCCACGCTGCGCGAAGTATGCGCGACGCTCACTGTGCACGCGGCATCCCTGGCGGATTTCTATGGCGACGAAGGCCAAGCTTGCCGGGACATCCGCAAGCACATCTCGTGGTACTTCAAGGGTTTCGCGGTGGGCGGTTCGCTGCGGCACCAACTGGGCTTGATCGATTCGCTCGCGTCGTTGGAGCGCCTCATCGGCACACTGGATCTCGACCAAACCTGGCCGGGGGATGCCGAGGGGCAGCGTGGCCGGTCCGGGTCTGCGCGACAGGTAAAACTACCTGAGTTCTGGTTGGAGTCGCGCGAACTCAATGACGCGCAGCGGGCCACCATCGCGGCGACGGAACTGTCGGTCTCCGGGGGCTAGGAAAAGAAACTTCTCGCTTTCTGCATGCAGATCCGGGGGTGTCGCAGAAGTAGGGGTCCGAGGCGGGCACCGATGGGGGCCTGGCTGGTCGGTATCGCGCGGCATCGCATAGCCGACCACTTGGCCGACACTATCGCCGCAGCGAAATATCAAATGATCCGGGGGCTTTGCTTGCCAATCTGGATCAGCATCCTGCTCCGAATACCCATAACCGAGCGGATCGATCAACTACTCGTTCTCTGGGAAGAGTTAGAACGAATTGGCAATCCACAGCGTCACATTATTGCGTTGGCCTTTTTCGAGGATTTGACCCACGCGCAGATCTCGGAGCCGTTGAACATTCCGCTGGGCATCGTCCAGAGCCATATCGCGCGCACCTTGCGCCGACTGAGAACCCTATTGGAGGGTGAGTATGCACCCCGCACATGATGACCTCGTCCTCGTGGCGGTCGGTGAAGGAACCTCTCGCGACTTCCAACACGTAGCCGCCTGTGGTCGGTGCCGCGATGAGGTGGATTCCCTTGCGGCCGTGAAGGAGATTCTGGCCGATGGCGGCCCGATGCCGGTCGAGGCGCCGAGCCACGTGTGGTCCGCCATTGAGGCTGCCATCCGAGAGGAGCCGGCTCCCGCCGAGGTGGCGGATATCGAATCTAGCCCGGGGCAGCGTGCTGCGCAGTCTTCATCTCGGCGATCCAGCGGCCTGAGCCTGTTGGGCGCTGCGGCAGCTGGGGCAGCGGTGATGTGGGTTGGTTCGGCTGTGTTGTCGCCGGATGATGCAAGTGAGTCGCGGGTGGTGGCTTCTGCTGAGCTAGCTCCCCTGGAAGGATCGTTGCAGCCGGCGGAAGCCGAAATCATCGAGCGCGATGGGCAGCGGATCTTGCGGGTTGACGCCCGCGACCTTCCGAGGGTCCCCGATGGCTACCTTCAGGTCTGGCTGCTCGGCGACGGCGCTTCCGGGATGGTCACGATCGGTGCCCTCAGCGAAAACGACGAAGAGTTTGCCTTGCCCCAGGGCCTTTCGACGGACACCTTCGCCACCGTGGACGTATCGGTCGAGCACTACGACGGGAACCCCGAGCACAGCGGCGAAAGCCTGTGGCGCGGGCCTATCTCCTCAACCTGAGCCGGTCGCGACCCGGCGATGGGGGTCGCTGACCCAGTCACTCCACGAACCCACATACAGTCCAGGCATCGGGGTATGCGGATCGCTGACCTGCATCGCCAGCGCCAGGTGCGCCGCCTGCACGCCAGAACCGCAGTAAAGCACGGTGTGACCCTGGGATGTGATCTGACGGTCGGCGATCATCTCGGCAATCTGCGCGGTAGGCAGGAAGCGCCCATCGCTGGCCAGAGTGTCCAGCGTCGGGAGATTGAGTGCGCCCGGAATATGCCCTGCCACCGGGTCCATCGGCTCGACTTCGCCACGATAGCGCTCGGCTGCCCGGGCATCGATGATGTGGTGATCTCCACGACCGGCGACATCCGCGACCTCGGCGCCATCGAGCAGTGGCGCTTGCCCGGGCATCAGGTCCACATCGCCTCGGGCAGGGCTCACCGGCCCGGTGGTGGTGGGCAGTCCATTAGCCGACCACGCGGCATACCCGCCGTTGAGCACGCGAACGTCGCTCCGGCCGAAGTAGGCAAGCAGCCACCATGCGCGCGCGGCGGCGAGCGAGTTGGCCCCGTCATAGACCACGACCGGACGATCAGCCATCACCCCAGCGGCTCGGAACGCGTCAGCAGCGGCAGTCAGTGTCGGCATCGGATGTCGGCCACCCACCCCATCGCTGTGAGGCTGCCCTGCGAGGCCGGTTTCAAGATCGATGAACGCAGCCTCCGGCACGTGACCAGCGAGGTATTCCGCGAGATTCCCGGTAACGCCACGACCGAGTTGCCAGCGCACGTCGATCACGACTGGTCGAGCCGCCATGTCGGCTTCGGTGAGCGCTGCCGCCAACTCAGCCGGCTCGATGAGTGGATTCGTCATGAGGTTGAACCTTGCGAACCTGACTCGCGATCGGCCTTCCACGGGGGCGGATCGCCCGCAAGCCACCAACTCATCCATGCCGTGATCCGTGGCAAGGCGACATAGACCATCACCGGGGTCAACAACACGGTGGTCAGGAACACCCGCAACGGCAAGGAAAAGTCTCCGGGCAGGACCAGCGATAGCAGCCACGTCGACAGCAAGCTCAACGGGAAGAACGCCAACCAGATGACGGTCCCCTGCTTCCAGCGGGGTGGCGCTGAGGGGGCCGGTCGCAGATCCGCGATGTCGGTCGTGGCCGGCTCATCGAACCAGCCCTCGATCCCGGTGCGTTCCTCCTTGACGCTCTGTCCGACGATGCCGCCAGCAGCGTCCAGCCACCACCGGCGCTGCGACGACGCCTCCCAGCGCTCCATTGCCTGGGGGCTCTCGAACCGATACAACATGTGCCATTGGTCGGAGTCACTGGCCGGTCTGACCCATCCCGTGCCGAGGAACCCGTCGAAGCGCTGCACCAGTGATGCACCCGCGTTGATCCAGGCGATCATCCGGTCTGCCTGATCCGGGTCGATGTGTCGGGTGACGCTGATCGTGACTGTCTCGGGCATGGCGGTAACTGTAGATGGCACAGTGGAGCCATGTGCCGCAATATCCGTCAACTGCACCAATTTGAGCCACCTGCTACCGCCGAGGAGGTCACGGCGGCTGCTTTGCAGTACGTCCGCAAAATCGGCGGTGCTGCCAAACCCTCCCAGGCGAACCAGCCCGCATACGAGGTGGCCGTCGAAAAGATCGCTGCTGCCACCCAAGAGCTGCTCGATTCGCTAGTCGTGCGGGGGGCGCCCCGGGATCGTGAGGTGGAGGCTGCCAAGGCAAAGGCACGTTCGGCCGCTCGCTTCGCCCAAAGTCGATAATCGTTTGGTGACCGCGATGAGACTCGCAACGATCGGCTCGAGCGTTCGCACCCGCCAGGTAGCCAACTGGGTCAACCTGTCCACCCCGCTGGGCTTTGCCCTGGCGGCCGGTGGTCGGGCACGCGTGCGACCGGGCCCGAATGGGCTCCACCTGGCGCAGGGGTACCGCTGGAAATTTCCCACCGGGAGCGCCTTCACGATCGGCGACGTTGTCATCTCGCGCCACGATTTCGAGGATCTGCTGCGGCGGCGGCCCGGTCTGCTGGAGCACGAGGAAGCACACTCACGTCAGTGGATGTTGTGTCTCGGGTTGCCCTTCATCCCCCTGTATCTCGCGTCGATGGGCTGGTCACTGCTGCGCACGGGCGATCGCGCGGCCCGTTGCGTCTTTGAGCAGAAGGCTGACCTGCCCAAAGGTGGGTATTCCGAGGTGCCGGTGCGACCCATCGGTCCAGTCCTCGCCGGCGGCGTCTCGCGTGTGCGCGCTGCCATGGCTCGTGCATGAGCCAGCCGAGCGTGCCACACGCGGGCTACACCGCCGCAGATCGACAGCGACTGCTGCTCGAGGACCCAGCCTTCAAGCGGGCCGACCGGGATGACTTCGCCCGAGACCGGGCCCGCGTGCTGCACTCCGCGGGCTTGCGCCGCCTGGCGCTCACGACGCAGGTGGTGCAGCCCGGCTCTGACGATTTCGTCCGCAATCGGCTCACCCATTCACTGGAGGTCGCCCAGATCGGGCGCGAATTCGGCGCCGCGTTGGGCTGCGCAGCCGACGTCGTCGACACCGCCTGCTTGGCGCACGACCTAGGGCACCCACCCTTTGGCCATCACGGCGAATCCGTGCTCAATGAGTTGGCCCTCGACCACGGTGGCTTCGAGGGCAACGCGCAGACCTTTCGAGTGCTCACCCGGCTGGAGGCCAAGCGGCTGCACCCGGACGGCACCTCAGCAGGGCTCAACCTGACCCGAGCCAGCCTCGATGCCGTCATCAAGTACCCGTGGGCTCGTGCTGAGGTCGCCGGCGCGCATAAGTTCGGCTTCTATCCCGACGACGCCCCGGCATACGAGTGGGCACGCCAGGGCCTGCCCGCAGGCGCAGATTCGCGGCAGCGCTGCCTGGAAGCCGAAGTGATGGATTGGGCCGACGATGTCGCCTACTGCGTGCACGATGTGGAGGATGCCGTCACCTCGCGCCGGATCGACCTGAGGGTCTTGCGCTCACCAGATGATGTCGCCGCGATCGTCGCTGTCGCGCACGAGTGGTATGCCGGTGACCTGCATCCGGACGAACTGGCCGCCGCACTGGACCGGCTGCTCGCCTCTGGGTGGATTCCCACCGAGCATGACGGCTCTCGAGCGTCGTTGGCGGCGCTGAAGGACATGACGAGCAGGTTGATCGGTCACTTCGTGCACACCGTGGAGGATGCGACTCGGGCGCAGCACGGAAATGGAGCGCTCACTCGGTATGCCGCGACGTTGGAGGTGCCGGTTGCTGTCCGCGCCGAAGCCAGCGTGCTGAAGGGCGTGGCCGCTCATTTCGTGATGATGAGCATGGAGCGCAAGGACGTGATGGAACGGCAACTGGAGATCACCATGGCGTTGTTTCACGGGTTCTGCGATTATCCCGACAGGCTGGACCCGATCCATGGCGTGGTCTATGACGAGGCCCTTGCGGTAGGGGATGAAACTGCGGGAGTGCGGGCCGTGATCGATCAGGTGGCCAGCCTGTCCGACACGAGAGCACACGCCCTGTTTGCGCTGTGGGTGTGAGGCGCTCACCGGCTTATTCAGAGGGAGTATCGAGTCCTTCAGCTTCGTCGCGCTCGGCCCACTCCAACAGCGGGGTGATGTCGTAGGCGTGCTCATCGATGTCGGCATGCAGATCGCCGACGCGCTCGAAACGGGCTGGCATCGAGGTCACCGTGAAGTCGCCCGGCTCGCAATCGGCCACCTCGTCCCAGTTCAGCGGCGCCGAAACGCGCGCATCCGGGGTGCCTCGCACCGAATAGGCGCAGGCAATCGTGTGATCCCGAGCGTTCTGGTTGAAGTCCACGAAGACCGCGCGGGGGTCCCGGTCCTTGCGCCACCACGTGGTCGTGGCCTTTTCGGGGCAGCGGCGCTCGACCTGGCGGGCAAACGCCAACGCTGCCCGCCGCACATCAGCGAAGCGATGCTCGGGGAGGATCCGCACATAGGCGTGTAGGCCCGAGCCGCCAGTGGTTTTCGGCCACCCCACGGCCCCGAGTTCGTCCAACACCTCATGCGCCACCGCTGCCACCTCTCGAACGGTGGCAAAGGTGCAGTCATCACCGGGGTCGAGATCGATCCGCCATTCGTCGGGGCGCTCGACATCGGCTCGACGGCTGTTCCAAGGGTGGAACTCCACAGTGGACATCTGCACCGCCCAGATGACGCTCGCTAACTCGGTGACGCACAGCTCATCGGCAGTTCGGTTCCACCGGGGGAACTGGATCCGAACCGTCTCGACCCAATCGGGAGCACCGCGGGGGAGCCGTTTCTGGTGCACCTTCTCACCCTCGATACCCTCGGGGAAGCGGTGCAGCATACAAGGGCGTTCGCGCAGTGCAGTGACGATGCCGTCGCCGACGCTGAGGTAGTAGTGCGCCAGGTCGAGTTTGGTGTGCCCGACCTGGGGGAAGTACACGCGATCGGGGTTGGAGATGCGCACGCTGCGCTCGCCGACCTGCAGGTGGGTTGCGGGACTACTGGAGTTGGCCACGGACTTACTTCATCACAGGGATGCGGCGCCGCCTAGACTCGCCGCAACAACAAAGGAGCGGTAGTGGCGGGGCTGATCAGGACGCAGGACGTGCAGGCGGTGAAGGAACGCGCCTCGATCGAAGACATCGTGCGCGAGCACGTCACGTTGCGCCCGGCCGGAATGGGGTCCTTGAAGGGCTTGTGTCCGTTCCACGATGAGAAGACTCCGTCCTTCACGGTGCGCCCTTCTGTTGGTGCGTGGCACTGCTTCGGCTGCGGGGAGGGCGGCGACGTCCTGGCCTTCGTGATGGCCACCGACCACTTGACCTTCGCCGAGTCGGTGGAGCGTCTTGCGGGCCAACTGGGCATGGAGTTGCAGTATGAAGAAGCATCGGGGCGGGGGGGACGGCGCGAGGGCGAGACTGGGGGCCTGGGCAAACGGGCCAGATTGGTGGAGGCGAACCGGGCGGCGGCCGAGTTCTACCACGCAGCGCTGATCGATTCTGGGGAAGCCCGGACCGCTCGGGACTTTCTACGGGCCAAAGGCTTCCGCTCCGAGGCGGCCAGTCGGTTCGAGGTCGGCTACGCGCCCTCGTCCGGTGGTGCGCTGGCTGGGCACTTACGCGATAAAGGATTCACCGAGGATGAACTGGTCGCAGCCGGCCTGATCGGTCGCGGTCAGCGAGGGCTGTATGACCGCTTCCGGGGCCGGGTCATCTGGCCGATCCGAGACATCACTGGCGACACCGTGGGCTTCGGCGCTCGCCGGTTGTATGACGATGATCGGATCGCGGCGAAATATCTCAACACCTCCGAGACCCCGATCTACAAGAAGACCTCCGTGCTCTATGGGCTCGACCTGGCTAAAAAGCCGATGGCAGCGAGTCGGCGTGCCGTGATCGTTGAGGGATACACCGACGTGATGGCTTGCCATATGGCCGGCGTCGACACCGCAGTGGCGACGTGCGGCACCTCGTTCGGAGTGGACCACATCAAGACGCTGCGCCGCATCCTGCGGGACGAGCCTGGGCTTTCGCCGGCTCGGGTGGTGTTTACCTTCGATGGTGATGCTGCGGGTCAGAAGGCCGTGATGCGTGCTTACGGTGAGGATCAGCGGTGGGCTTCGCAGTCCTACGTCGCTGTCGCCGACGCGGGCCAGGACCCCAACGACCTGTGGCACCGAGACGGTGATGACGCGGTGCAAGCGCTCATCGATGACGCCGTGCCGATGTTCGAGTTCGCAGTCCGGACGACGATGGCCCCTTACGATCTGGATCGCACCGAGCAGCGCGTCGACGCGATGCGAGCGGTCGCCCCGATCATCGCCTCGATCCGCGACACTGCGCTCCGCCCTGAG
>JBBSNC010000112.1:0-8481 GCA_038232855.1 Actinomycetales bacterium | reverse complement strand
GCCCGCTCGCCGAGGTCGGGGCGTTGGCGAAGGTGGTTGATGGCTAACTTGGTATTGCGCCGTGGCCGAATGGGCTGCGAAGTGGCGACGCTCATGCGGCGCTCTCGTCTCGGGTCAGCGGTCCCATACTGCCGTCCGCTAGGAGCACCGGCACTCCCGCTGGCAAGGCCCGGTCATAGCCCACATGTACTTGCACTCCGCTTTCCAGCATCAGGGCGGTCGAAGGCGCGAATCGTCGAGCCAACATCCCGGCTCGCAGCCGATCGCCGAGATTCAGCCGCTCACGGGGCGAGGGGAAGGCAACCGTGTCACGGACGAGGCCGAGCCCCGCGCCATACACTTCGGCGATTGCCGGCCCGTGCGCGGCACGGTCGTGAAACAGCACGACTCGGTCGGTCAGCACCATCGCGCCGGCTCCCCAGGCGATGAGCGGCATGTCCAGCGCAGGGGCGAGATTGAACAGGTGCAGCGCGCCCATGAGCACCCCGACGTGGCCTCCGGTCAACACCGCCGCCTGCACCTGCGTTAAGTCAGCTGTGACCGCATCTCGGGCACGGGCAACGGAGTCTCGCTCATGCGGCTGCCACTGCTCCCAAAACTCAGCAAACGCTGTCTCGATCCGATCGAGATGTCGCGCGTCCATCTCCCGCACGATCTGCTCGGCGTCGTGCATAGCGAGTTCAACCACACCCGGATGCCGGCCGGTGTGCCGGTCGATCTCCTTCATCGCAGAGATGGCGTGGTCCAGCCCCATCAGATACAACTCGTGCATCTCTGCCAACATCTGGCGACGCTCATGATTGGCCGCCGCCAAGTCGGGGTCTGCGTCCCAGACCTCTTGCATGCGGTGCCATAACCGCAGGTTGAGGGTGTTGCCGCCAAGCGTGCTGCAGAGCAACTCATCGTCCGGCTCGCGCTCGCGCCAGCCCGCGTTGATGGTGGCGAATCGAGCCTCGCTCAAGCCTAGCGATGCCACGACCTGCCCTAGCCTGGGCGTTCGCTGGGGGCCCAGCAGGGTAATTGCGACGTCAGTGGGCATGGACCTGCACGGTCGAACCCACGTCGTCGAGCATGCTGCGCAGCACGTCGTAGTCGGGGTGTCGCATTCGGATCCACGCGTTGGCCATGTAGCCATTCTCGATCGGTTGAGTCGCCGAACCGGCCGCGGGCAAGTGGGCGTCGATGATCCACCGGCCGAACCGGTTCTCCACGTCCTCCAGGCCCGAGTAGTGGGTGATCTGTCCGTCGGCGTTGGGACGCAGCGCGATGATCCCGGCCGAGTTGCTGCGACTTGGTCTGATGTCCGTGCCACCGTGCAGCACGGCTTGTGCCCAGGCCAGATAGACATCCATGTCGTTGCCGTTGCTGTACAGATCCCAACAGCCCACCCCGGGTGGTCGAGCGCCGATCTCGCTGAACTTCAAGCCCTTGGGGCCTTGGAACCACTCCATGTGGGTCGCCGACGTCTCGATCCCGAGTGCTTCGCAGACCCGCTGCCCCATCTCTCGGATCTCGGCATACAAGCCACCTGAGTCGATCCGGTTGGTTGCGATGTATTGCGCCGAGATCCACCGGTGACGCATGGCCTCCAACACCCCCGGGTAGTAGTGCGAGGCGAAGTCCAAGGTCGCGTTGCCGTTGACGCTGATGGTGTCGTAGAAACCTTCGTGGCCCTCGATGAACTCTTCGACGGCGATGGACGTGGTGTCCGAGCCGAAGGCGGCCAGCGCTGCGTCCAGTTCGGTGTCGTTGTCCACCCGGCTGGTGGACGCTGCCCCAGCCCCATCACGAGGCTTGAGGATCAACGGGTAGCCCTCACGCGCAGCAAACTCACGCACCTGCTCGGCCGTGTCCGCACCGATCGAGGCAGCAGTCGGCACTCCCACCTCGCGGAGCGCGTCTTTCATCGAGGGCTTGTCGCGGCACAGCCAGGTGGTGTGCACCGACGTGCCAGGTATGCCGGTGGCTTCACGGACCAAGGCGGCTGGCAGTGTGTGTGATTCGATGGTGGCTTCGAGACGGTCGATCCAGACCCACGTCTGCAGATGCCGGACCACCGCGGTCATCTGATCGACATCGGTGACCGATCCGACCTGCTCGTAGTGACCCATCCACGACTTCAACTCATCGTCCAGATACTCAGCCTGGGTTTCACCGACTCCGATGACGAAACCGCCGGCCTGTGCCAAGGCACGGACGAACTCGCGTTGATTCTTCGGGAAGTGGGGTTCGACGAACACGATGTTCACGTGCCCGAGCCTGCCCCACCTGCGGGTCGGGGTCAGGACCGAGAGCGTGCCAGGGCGTCGAAACTACGCGCTACGACCTCGGCATACACACGCATGCCGTCGATGTCTGGATGGATCGCATCCGATTGCAGTGAGTCCGGGTGAGCGCTTGCCGCTGCGCTCCAGTCGCCGACGGTGACGAGTGGATAGTCGGCTGCGACCTTGTCGATGATCTCGTTCGACTCTTCGGTAAAGCTGGCGCGGAGAAACAGATTCATCACGACCACCCTGCGGTCTGGCCCGAGAGTATCCAACAGGTCGCGTAGCCTGCCCTCGTCGACACCGGCGTTGGTGCCAAGGTGTAGCACGACGTTGTCCCTGATCAGGCCCTCGTCAAGGGCATCCTCAAGCACCGTGTCCGCACCGTTGAGCTGCCGATTCGACTTTGCGACAAAGGTCATCCCCGGGAAGCGATATCGGAGCCCGTCAGCGCTGGTCACGACAAGCGAGTCACCGATGGCCGTGATGTCTTTGCCCTTGGGCACTAACAGCCCTTGCTCATCCTTCGTATACCCCCAGTTCGCGCTGCTCGGCGGTGGGCTGTCGGGCTGGTCCTGCGATGCCGCAGCGGCAACTGCGGCACCGATCGAACCGGTGGCCCGGCTGATGGTCTCGCCGGAGCGAACGGGTCCAGCCTGCGCTGCGCCGCGGTTGGGGGCTCGATCTTGTTCCAGCACCCGCTCGGCGGATTCGATCTGACGTTGGGTGGTCGACTTTTCTGGGGCTGTCACCACGGCCGCGATCATCAACAGCAGGATGAACGCGAGGCAGCCGGCAATCACTCGTGGTGCTCGAGCCGTCTGCCAGGGGGTCGCCAGCCACACCGCGGCTGAAAGCAGCGGCGCTATAAAGCCGTGTCGCCGGATTGGCATCTCGACCGCCGTGAACGACAGAGCGGACAGGACCAGTGTGGTGAGGAGCGCGCCAGTTAACACCACAGCGGAGGCGAGGGTGCCCGGAGCAACCGGAAATACCGCCAGCGCCATCACCAGCACGGGCCAATGCCACAGATAGATGCCGTAGCAGCGGCGGCCGAGCCACACCAGCGGCCGCAGGTGCATCATGGCCCGCCACGGGCTGCCAATCTCGAGCAAGCCCGCAATAAGCACCACCGTGGCCAGCGCGGCGAGTGCGATGCCGCCGCGGAATGTCCAACTCGACAATTCGTCCAGGGTCATCATCAACCCGATCAGGGTCAGGAGAGCCCCCGTCACCGCTGCGCCGCGCCACCGACGCCACCACAGGGTATGCAGCCAGGCGCGTTCCTGACCTACCCAAGCGAACGCGAGCGCGACGCCAGCCATCAGTGAGAACGCGTGCGTGTCCGTGCCGTAGTAGACCCGGCTGCCATCGGTCCCGGGTTCAAAAAGCCACGCCATCGCCAGCACCGAACTCAGAGTTAGCGCCCCCGCCACGAGCACCCTGCTGCGGGTGCTGGCAGTCATGGCAATGATCACTACCAGGGCAAACGGCCACAGTAGATAGAACTGTTCTTCGACAGCCAACGACCAGAAGTTGACGAAGAGCAGCGGAGAGGTGGCACTGAAGTAACTTGACCCCGCCGCAATCTCCAACCAGTTCGTCGAGAAGGTGAGGGCGCCCAGGCTCTGTCGCCTGATCGCGACGAGCAGGTCGCCGCCGATGAGCCGGGCGACGGCGACGCTCAGGACAACGACCACCACCAGAGCTGGGACCAAGCGACGTGCCCTGCGTAGCCAGAAGGCCGGTAGATCGATGCGACCCCGGTCGTGTAGTTCGCGCATCAGCAGCGTGGAAATCAAGAACCCCGAGACGACGAAGAAGACATCAACGCCGAGGAAGCCCCCCGGTAGCAGCGAGGGTGAGAAGTGATAAACGAGGACTGCGATGATCGCGATCCCACGCAACCCGTCAAGGCCGTAGATGTGGCCGGGTCTGGGTTGAATGCCCCCGGGGCCGCGGGGGCCGCGGGGGCCGCGGCGGCGCCGACCGGGGACGGACGCGCTAGCGGGAGCCCGCTGTGAGGTTGGCTCGGTGGGGGTGGGCAGGGCCTGATGGGGTGGCGTAGGCCCTGGGTCCAGGAGGCCTACCGGGCTCGGGTCAGCGCGGGCATGTTCTGACATGCCACACCTCCCCGGCTCGTTCCAGGCTCTGACCGTGCTAGGGCGAGCCTAGGAGGGTCAAAGCCTCGCGAGGGTCACGCCACGCGGAAGGACCGCGACTGGGGGGCCGAGGAGGTGCGGATGTGCGGTATGCGAGGTGCAGCCTAGGGACTAGGCGCGGTGCTTTCCCTCGAGGGGATCATCTTCAGTGTCTTCTTCGCTGCGGTCTTCTTCGCTGCGGTCCTCGTCGCTGAAGTCGGTGCCAAAACCAGTTTTGGCATCGGGCTCGGTGCCGGGCACGTCGTCCACCTCGACCATCTTGGGCGGATCGTCAGTATGAGGTGTCTGGTCAGCGGATGCCTGGGCCGCGGACGTGGTGGGAGCGACATCGTCCATGTCACTGGCGCCCGCTGTCGCGGAGACCCCGTCGACGTCGCTGCGTGCTGCTTCTGCCTCGGCGGCGGGAGCCGTCGCTGCAAGAGCCTCAGCCGAGCCTTCGTCGGAACGTCCGGCCCACGGGTCGGTGTCCTCTTCGGTGGTGGAGGTCTGCTGACTCAGGTAGTAGGCCACACCCGCGCCGATGGCGGCGAGCAGCCCGAAGGCGATCAGCACGCCACCCTTCTTGCCCTTCTTCTTGGGGGCCCCGGTGATGGCGGCGATCGGGGTTTCGGTGCGAGCCAGCATCTCGTCCTTGGACGTCTGCATGTTGCCAAGCAACTCCTGCAGTTTCGGGAGCACGTCGTTGACGATGACGTCACGCGCGGAGTCGACCTTGTCGCCAACTCCCGCAACTCCCTGTTGCATCGCTGGGACCGCGCTGTCGATGCCCTTGTCGAGGCCGGTGACAGCAGAATCTCGTGCCTGTGAAGCCTTCTCGAAGGCGACCCCAGCGCGTTCACGGGCTACCTCGCGGGCGCCTTCGGTGCGTTCCATTGCGACGACACGGGCAGCGCCGGCTCTGTCTTTGGCGGCCTCAGCGGCGGCTGCCGCGCGGGGTCGCGCAGCCTCCGAGACCGAGGCCAATGCTGCCTGCACCGATGAGAGCGCCGTGGCCTTGGCGCGCTCGCCTCGGGCGGCAGCTGCGCCGCCGGCCTTCTTGGCTTTACTCGCAGCTTTGTCTTTGGCTACTTCGGTCTTCGTGCGAAAGAACACGGGGAATCCTCCTGTGGGTGTGGTCTAGATGCCATCTTGCCTTGTCTGGCGCAGTCGATCCACCGGAGAGGCTGCAACTGATGGGGGTGTCGTGCCGCGTGGTCGGCACCGTGGGAGGATAGGCGCATGAATGTGACGCTGCATACCAATCATGGCGACATCGCGCTGACGCTGTTTCCGGATCACGCGCCGAAAACCGTGGAGAACTTCGTTGGCCTGGCGCAGGGGACCAAGAAGTATTCGGACGATGCCGGACGCTCGAACCCGGAAAAGTTCTACGATGGGCTGATTTTTCACCGGATCATCCCGGGGTTCATGATCCAGGGTGGGTGCCCACTAGGCGAAGGCGTGGGTGGTCCGGGCTACAACTTCGACGACGAGATCAGCCCGGACAAGGACTTCTCCTCGGCATACATCTTGGCGATGGCGAATGCCGGCAAGCGGATGGGTAAGGGCACCAACGGGTCCCAGTTCTTCATCACAGTCGAGCCGACCCCGTGGTTGCAAGGCAAGCACACCATCTTCGGTGAGGCTGGCGATGCCGACAGCCGTGCGGTCATCGACGCGATCGGTGCGGTTCCGACAGGGCGCGGCGACAAGCCCAGCGACCCTGTGGTGATCGAGAGCGTCACCGTCGACGAGGGTGCGTGAGCCTCGCATCGCCGCGTAGTTAAACCCTGGGTGAGGTAGCACGTGTCCACCGAAACGCCCCCGGTCTGCCCTCGGCATTCGGACCGAGTGGCCTATGTGCGTTGCCAACGGTGCGGTCGCCCGACCTGCCCGGACTGCCAGCGACCGGCGGCAGTCGGCATCCAATGTGTGGACTGTGTGAACACCGCAGCCAAGGAAGCGCCACGGGTGACTTCCCGGTTCGGCGCTCCCGCGCAGCGCGCCGGTGAAAGACCGCAGGTCACGATGGTGCTCATCGGCATTTGCGTGCTGGTGTATGTGGCGCAACTGGTCAATCCGTCAGTCACCCGAGAACTGCAGTTTGCGCCTTTCGCCGCCGCCGATGAGCCGTGGCGGGCGTTGACGGCCGCCTTCCTGCACTCACCCGGCCGGATGCTGCATATCGCGTTCAACATGTTTGCGCTATACATCATTGGCGGGTATCTCGAGCCGATGCTGGGCCGCCTGCGATTTACCTTGTTGTATCTGATCAGCGCGGTGGGTGGTTCGGCGGGTGTCGTCTTGCTGGCCACCGTGCCGCGGGGCTGGTTCACACCGACAGTGGGTGCCTCAGGGGCCGTTTTCGGGCTGTTCGCGGCGGTGTTGGTGTTGAACTGGCGGATGGGCCGTGAAACGGGTGGGATCATCGCCCTGCTCGTGATCAACGGAGTGCTGGGTTTCGTGCTACCCAACATCGCATGGCAGGCACACCTCGGCGGAGCGGTCACTGGAGCGATCTTGGCCGCCCTCCTCGCCTTCACGTCAACCCCAGGCCGAGATGCTGCTGCGGTGCGCAGGCGACGTCTGCAGTGGCCGGGTTTCGCGCTCGTGTTGCTGCTGGCGATCGCCGCAACGGCCTGGCGGATAGGGGTGGTCCAGGGCTTTTGAACCGCTGAGTTACATACGTGTGGTTATCCCCAGAACTGTGGATAACAGGTGGATGGAGGTGGGCACGACGTGCTGGCCGCTCTACTTCCAGCGAGTCGACATGGCAAATCCAACCATGATGAGACCCATCCCGATGCCAAGGTTCCAATAGCCAATCGCGTCGATGGGCAACGACCCGGCCGAGATATAAAACGTGGCGACCCACAGCACGCCGACGATCATGAGCCCAGACATCACCGGCACGAACCAGTCGGGATTGCCAATCTTTTGCTTCTTGGGTTCGCTGCGGCCCATCGCTTCTCGACGTGTCGCAGGGTTGCCGGAGGAGGTCCCCTTCGGCTTCTTTGGCCCTGGACGGCCTTTGGACTCGGGCACGGCGTGGCTCCAATGTCGGGTTCGGCGATTCGTTGTGTCACAGGATAGAGGGTCGGCGGGCATATTATGGGCAGACCATGTCACCAGAGAGCGCGCCGAGCCGGAACACCGGGCCGGCCACGACGGTGCGCCGCGGACGCTGGAGGTATGCCGTGCCAATCATGGCTTTGGGCGCTGGTTTGCTCTTCGGCACGTCCGCAGCCTTAGCCCGGACCGCGCCCCTAACTGCTTCGGAGCCATCAGATCTGGCTGGCCTGATCGAGCGACGCAACGCGGTGGTTGAGCGGCTTGGCGTGCAATCGCGTGATCTGTCGGTGGAAGTGGAGGTACTGGAGCGCAGTAGCGGCGATTCCGGCACGACGAACGACCTCACCAGAGCTGCTGACACCTTGGCCGATCAGGTCGGGGTAGGCCCGGTGCGAGGCCCGGCGGTTCGCGTCACCTTGGAC
Organism: Actinomycetales bacterium; assembly: GCA_038232855.1. Taxonomy (GTDB): domain Bacteria; phylum Actinomycetota; class Actinomycetes; order Actinomycetales; family Dermatophilaceae; genus Ornithinicoccus. The sequence continues at coordinate 579 of JBBSNC010000112.1, read as the reverse complement.
GACGCTGGATACACCCTCGACACGCTGCCAGATGGTTTCTCCGTCAATGATGTCGTGGTCCACCAGCAAGATGTCCAGGCCGTGGTCAATGCTTTGTGGGCTGGCGGGGCTGAAGCGATGATGATTCAGGATCAGCGCGTCATCGCGACCAGCGCGGTGCAATGCGTGGGCAACACCCTGTATCTGCAGGGTCGCGTGTATTCCCCGCCCTACGTCATTACCGCCATTGGCGACGTGCGATCGTTGAAGGCTTCGATCAAAGAGGATCCGATCGTCGAGGATTACCGGGGCTGGTCGGACACCCTGGGCCTGGGCTACCTCGTCGAAACTCTGGACTCGACTCAGATGCCCGGCTTTGCCGGAATCGAGCAGCCAACCTACGCCCGACTACCGGGCGATCAAGCGCCTGCGGATCCGAGTGAGCAACCGGGGTCGGGCCCCGCCCGAGCCGAGCGGCGCTGAACGGGAGGCGACGCTACGGGCCGGACTGCGGTCAGCGACCCTAGGAGTCGGTCGGGGCGGGCGCACTCGTCGGATCCGAGTCGTCAGGGGGGTCCGGCGGTTCAGTGGTGGGCTCTG
>JBBSNC010000111.1:0-8484 GCA_038232855.1 Actinomycetales bacterium | reverse complement strand
GCTTGGACGACGCGCACATCCTGAGGGTCGAACGAGTCTGGTTCGGTGTTGAAAAGATTGAGAACCCCGATGGTGAGTTGGTTGTGCCGCATCGGGATCGCGCAGACAGACCGGAAGCCACCCTCCGTAGCCCGCTGCGTGAAGGCCGGCCACCGGTCCTCGGTGTCGAGCACGTCTGTCACAACAACGACCTCCCCCGTGGCGTAGCAGTCTCGGCAAGGCCCCTCAGCATTCTGCAAGACGAACAACTCAAGCAATCTGGCCGACTCCTGCGACGAGGCCATATGTTGTAGGCGACCGTCGTGGTCGGCGAGCAGCAAGCCTACGGCCGCAGTCTGACTGACCTCGGCCGCGTGCAAGGTCAGCGTGCTGAGGAACTCGATCAGATCGAACTCCTCGACCAAGGTGTCGGCGACCTGGACGAAGACATCTGCGAGGTGGTCAGTGGAGAACACGCTCATTGGACGACTCCCTTGTCCTGGTGTATTTCCATATGCTCATGATTCGTCTCGACCCAATTTCAATCTACCCGTAACTATGTCTCGCGCAACATCGCCGATCCGTTCGTCGTGCGCGAAGGCGTAGGCGCGGATGCGGGCCAGCGCATCGACAGGCTCGGCTCCCAGTTGGATCATCAGCATGCCCTGTGCCTGATAAAACTCTGGGATGGGAAGCACATCGGTCCACTGGATTGACAAACCGTCCACGTTGTCGCGGTCCAGGTCCTCAAGCACAAAGGTCCTGGCGATGTCGGCAAAGAGAAGACAATCCAGCAATGCACGATGCGACAACTCGCCTGCGCAGGGTTGGTAAACGTCGAGGACTCCCAGGTGGGTGGCACCAACATGCATCGGGAAGGCAAACACTGCTGCCACGCCGAGCCCTCCTGCGGCTGGCCCGTAGGCAGGCCATCGCGGTGCGCCAGATCCGGCCAGGTCAGGCTCCAGGACTGGGCGGGACAGACGCTCCACATCGATGCACGGACCCTCACCGAGGGTGAGTTGTAGCTCTTCGATCTCCTCAGCGCGCGGACCAGATGCAGCGAGCACCACAGCAAGGTAGTCCCCGAGCGAGACCGTCAACCCGGCAGCTGAGGCAGGAAGGACCTCTACAAGCACATCGCACAGCCGATGCAGCTGGCCAGCCCTATCACCCCGCACGCCAGGTCGTAGGGGTTCGACATCAATAAGATCCGACAACTCAGCTGACCGGCCCCGGTTGTCAGACATGGGTTTGACAACCCCGCCACGGGAACAGGGGAATGGAGCGCACGGTCGTGCCGATGGTGGAACCCCGGGCGGCTAGCCGCAGACTCGGCAGGACGACCGTGCCCGTCGCTGCGAGTCAAGCGGAGAACGCCGACCCGGTCTTGATTCCACACTGCTCGGCCAGTGCCGACAGCGCGAGGACGATCAAGACCATGACCAGACAGGCCGAACCATCACCATCGCGAGAATGCCGATGGCGCCCACCAGTGCCCACCGGGACAGGGGTGGGCTGACACCTCCCGCGGTGTTGCTCATGAGGATCGACCTCTGAGCCGGTTGAAGGGTCACTCACTGGCTCGGGCTCGTGGTTGGTTCCGGCGCCGAACTCGCGGTTGCGCCCCCCAGTGAACCTCAGGTGACCTCGTCGATCAGCGACAAGCAGAAAGGGTGCCCGTCAGGATCGGCGAAAACGAGGCAGTGCGCGGCATTCGGCTGGTGTGCGAATCGGCGCGCTCCGGCACGCTGGACCACCGTCGCAGACTCTTCGAGGGCCTGTACATGGAAGTCGATGTGCACGAGCGAGGCATCCTCTGGCCAGTGCGGGGGTTGATAGTCCGGGACGCCCATGAACTCGATGCGCGCGCCCTCACAACGCATGCTCGCCCATTCCATCCCGTGCACGAAGGTGACTTCGCCGTCTGAGATGGCTGCGTAGAACGCGGCCAGGGCTCCAGGATTGGAGCAGGCCATGGTGACCGAGCTGAACCGCACCATGGACGACATCATGCCTCACCACGCAGCCACGGTTTGCGCGGTTCGAGTCACTGCCGATTTGCACGGCCGAAACTGCGCTGAATGAGCCGACCGATGCGTCGTACCGCGGGATCGCCGTCGTCACAGAAGCGTTCGGCGAGGTCGACAACGTCCTCGCGTAGCTCGGGTCGTTTCGTGGCGATTGCGCGCAGGGCCATCGTGATCGACTTCCCGACAAGCGGTCGCGTGTCGTGGGCGTGCCTTCGGGCGTGTTCCAGAGCCTGACGGAATTGTTGGTCGGGAGCTTCGCGATTATGCAGGGCCAGCGCCCACAGGAGTGCGAAGCTAGCACGTCGGACAAACAGACGGTCGTCACCCGCCCATTGATCCACCATCGGCCAAGCATCCGGGGTCTTGTCGAAGAGCCGGAAGCACACCGTGTCGACTATCGCCCAGTTGTCGAAGTCGTCGCACCAGCGCTGCATCTGCTGGCGGCTGACCTGTGCGGGGTCATCGACCAGGGCGGCTATGGTTTGTGCTTCGTAGGATCCTTGCACCCAGAGGTCTAGCGCGAGTGCGTGATTGTGCCCTGCGGCTTTGCCGAGCTGGAGCAACCGGCGCATCGGGACACCGTAGGAGTTCTCGGCGTGGATCCCATATTGGTCGCGCATTGCTCGACATGCGTCGGGGTTGGCTTCATCGCTGAGCGTGCCGAGGATCTCGGCCAGGACAGTCGCGGTGTTCACCCTGGGTCTCCTTTGATTGCTGAGAGCGGCTTTGCGCCACACCGCACGCTACGTGAGGCGCGTGCTTCTGATCGACGTGCTGCACTCAGCAATAGACGCCCTCGAGCGTCAGGATTATCTGCGGGGACTGAACCAGGACTACCAGCAGTTGCGCGCTGATCCGCAGCGATGGCAGGAGTATCTCAAGGAGCGCCAGGAGTGGGACACCCTGGCTTGATCTGGCGAGGTCAGATCTATGGAGTCGACCTGGTCCAACCGGTCGGACGCGAGCCTGGTTTCGTTCGGCCCGCCGTCGTGGTCTCGGTCGACTTCCTCAACAACGGGGCCGGTGGGTTCGTCGTTGTCGTCCCCATGACTTCTGCGGCCTCCGGCTGGTGCGCTTTGAGACGGTGATCGCGGATGAGAGCGAGCACCGACGCCGCGTGACCACCCGATACCCAGATCTGGACGCTCAGATGGTGCCCACCTGGGGTGACGTCATCGCGGGCGACTACGTACCGTGGGATAGCGAGCGAGACAGGCCCCGGTACCTGATCGACATGACCGATGCAGAGGAGGGTGTGGCTGAGGCGCTAGGCCGTCTGCGACAGGTCTAGTGCACGGGGCTTAGTCCCCGGGCAATCCTGCGAAGGTCTTCTTGGTGTCGAAGTACCAGCCCAGGGACTGTTTCGGGTGTTTCCATCGGCCCTTCATCTCGCGGTGTGCCTCCTCATGGGTGGCGTCCCCCTCCTGCACCGCATCCTTGAGGTGCTGGTCCTGGGACTTGATGACGTCGTCTGCGCTCTCACCACGCAACTCCAGGTCGCACGGTCCGCCCAATTGGCGACAACTCATCGTCTTCATCGCACTGATTCCTCTCGTTCGGTGTTGTTGCCCTCTACGGGTCCTTCTGTCTGTATGACGAGCACCACGGGCCAGGTGTGACCGCCTGCTGTTGTTAGTCCCGTCGATGACCTGCGCGTCGCCTGCTCAACTGCGCGAGCACGTCCTGACCGGCGCGGAAGTCGATGCGTCGCACCAGGCCATCAACGACGGTGAAATCGAAGGCCACCCTCGCCTCCCCGCGGTGGAACCACGCGGCGCCAGGCCGATCATCGATAAGGACTGGCAGGGCCGCAGCCGCTGCGCCGTTGAAGAAGGTCGCCACCTCGCGCTGCCCGTCGATGCGCTCGGGCGTGCCGGCCAAGATCGCTGCCTCGTCACCTCGCACCTGGGCATCCGGGGTGCGAGTAGCTGCAGCAGCCGGGTGAAGTCACCCTCGCGCGCGGCGGTAAGAAAGGCGTCGACCACCTCCCAGTCGCTCAGTGGGTCATCCGACCGCGGTTGCCTGACTTTTGCCCGCGCCCGCGAGGCGAGCTTGCGAGCGGCGGTCGGCGTGCTGTCGAGCACAGCGGCGATGGTGGGAAACTCAAAGCCGAAACTGTCGTGCAGCACGAACGCGACGCGCTCCCTGGGCGTCAGTCGGTCCAGCACGACGTGCAGTGCGACACCGACAGTCTCGGCGAGTTCCACCTCCGCCGAGGGGTCGGTCGCGAGAGGAGTGCCATTGAACTCGGCTTCGAATTCCCCCGGGAGCTCAGGTGTGCGCTGGCGCAACCGGTCCACACACAAGCGCACGGTCACAGTGGTCAACCAGGCTGGCAGGTTGTCAATGTCGGTTTCCGTGCCATGCAGTCGCAACCAGGCATGCTGCACGACGTCCTCAGCCTCAGTTGGGTCGGCCAAGACCTTGCTGGCTATGCCGACCAGTCGCGGACGCTCCGCAGCGAAGGTGCCCAACTGATCCATCGTGGCCGCTACTTGTCCACATCTCCGACGACGAAGAACGTCGAACCCAAGATGGCGACCATGTCGGCGACGACCGTTCCGGGCAGCAACTCCGAGAGCACCTGGACGTTGTTGAACGATGCGGAGCGCAGTTTTAATCGCCAGGGCACCTTTTCGCCGCGGCTCACCAGGTAGTAGCCGTTGAAACCGAGGGGATTCTCGGTGGCGAGGTAGTGCTCACCGGCTGGGACTTTGAGGGTCTTGGGTAACTTCACGTTGATCGGCCCGTCGGATAAATCCCGCAATACCTCGACGCATCGTTGCGCCAGATCCAGGCTGACCTGCACCTGCTCCAGCAGTACTTCGAGGCGGGCCAGCGCGTCACCGGCCTCGCGGGTCACCACCCGCCCCGGCCCATCGGGGCCGAACAGGTCGGCATACGCCAGGTAAGGCTCATCGCGGCGTAGGTCAAGATCGAGCCCGCTGGCCCGGGCGATGGGGCCGCTCACGCCATAGGCCTTCGCAGTCTCGATGTCGAGCACACCGACGCCCTTGGTGCGGGCTTGCAGGATTTCGTTGCCGACCAGCATCGCCTCCAGATCGGGCAGCCGAGACCGCACGGCGCCGATCGCGCTATCGACGTGGTCCAGCCAGGCGGGCGGGAGGTCATGCCGCAACCCTCCGACCTAGGCAATCATGTAGTGCATCCGTCCGCCGGATATCTCTTCCATCACGGCCTGCAACTCTTCGCGCTCCCGGAAGGCGTAGAAGATCGGGGTGATCGCGCCGAGTTCGAGAGGGTAGGAGCCCAAAAACATCAGATGGTTGAGGACGCGATTCAATTCAGCAAGCAGCGTGCGGGCCCAAGTGGCGCGCTGCGGCACCTCCATCTCCATCAAGGCCTCGACCGTCAGCGCCACACCGATTTCGTTGCTGAATGCCGACAGCCAGTCATGACGATTGGCCAACACCATGATCTGGCGATAGTCGCGCACCTCAAAGAGTTTCTCGGCACCTCGGTGCATGTAGCCGATGATCGGCTCGGCGGCCACGATGCGTTCCCCATCGGCGGTGATCCGCAGCCGCAACACCCCGTGCGTGGCCGGGTGCTGTGGGCCGATGTTGAGGACCATCTCAGTGGTGCTCAATCCGGCCGCGCCCATAGTGACGTCAACACGTCGAGTCCGGCTCGTGGGTGCCGACACAGTAGGTGCCGTCACAGTGGGGCGGTCCATGCGCTCAACCTAGCCCGTGCTGGGCTTCAACCCACCAGAAATCACCGAAACCACCGGCTGCAGTGAGTGCTCTGTATGCCGCGTGCTCGGCGACGTGTTGTAGGTACCTCGCGGGGTCGATCCGGGCGGTGCTGACCGGCGGCATGGCCATCGGCTCGAGGAGGTCGGCGAGGGCAACAGACTGTCGAAGAACCGTCGAAGTCCACCGATCACCACCAGCGGCAGCAAGTGAATCGACCGCTACGTGTGCCGTGATGTCCATCGAGCCATCGGGCACGGGCGCAACCTGCTGACCGTCGCGGTAGCCGGTCAGCGTCCCCTCGATCGGACGATTCTTTCGTTGGTGCCCGTAGTCCACCATCAACGCGACTCCGTGCTCGATACGTTCTAGCAGGTCGGCCCAGACAACATCCCGGCTCAGCCCCACCTCGGCCCGCTGCACCTGCGGCTCCACCCAGCGCTCAAGCCAGGCCAGTTCTGCTTCCTCGAGGGAGACCGACGGCTCCTCCAGACCGGTAGCGGGGTCCACGCAGACCTGCTGCCAGCCTCCAGCGTCGTCGCGCGCGGCAACCGTTGCGGGCACGACATCCAACCACTCGTGGGCCAACACCAGCGTGTCGCTCAGACCGCGCAGTACATCCGGCACGTAGGCCCCACCGAGAGTCATAAGCCACTCGACATCTTCGGTCAGCGATGTCGGCCGCTGCACGACGTCGACGGCGATGCAGCGCAACGCTGGCGCGCTGGCTGCCACCTCGGACAGAACCTGCCCACGCCCGGCGCCCACTTCGACCACGGTGTCCAGATCATGTCGTGCCGCTAGGGCAGCCACAGCGCGAGCCAACAATGGAGCAGCGTGTGGTATTCCGTGCGCTGAGGTCGCGAAGTGCCCAGCCGGCCCTTCCTCGCGTCGATAGAAGCCGTGCTCGTCATACAACGCCTGCTGCCAGGCATTGGACCACGGCATCGACGCGGCAGAGGGCCCATGAGTCACCGCCCGATTCTCTCAGGCCCGGCCAGTCCGGGGAGGCAGCAATGGTGGACCTAGACTCACCTGCGTGGACATCGTCTCGGTGCTGCAGGTGCTCGCAGGATTGGTGCTCTTGGTTAGTGGGGGAGAGTTGCTCGTCCGAGGCGCTTCAGCACTCGCCGTCCAAGCCGGGATCTCGCCCCTCGTGGTCGGTCTGACGGTGGTTTCGGTGGCCACATCTGCTCCTGAGTTGGCTGTGACCACGGGCGCCGTGCTTTCGGGTGAGACCGAACTTGCCTTGGGAAATGTCGTCGGCAGCAACATCGCCAACATTCTGCTGATTCTGGGGGTCTCCGCTGTGGTGATGTCGCTCGGCATCCGCCGCCAACTCGTCCGCATCGATGTGCCGTTCTTGATCGGCTTCGGCATGCTGTTGTTGCTGCTGGCGCTGGACGTGGGCATTGGCAGGCTTGACGGGCTGTTGTTGCTGGCAACCTGGGTCGGTCATACCGGGCTGAGTGTCTGGCTCTCCAAGCGCGGGGACGCGCCGCCAACGGAAGCTGAGACCGCTGACTCGACCCCGGACGTGTCTGTGTGGGCTTCGGTGGCCCTGGTGGTGGTTGGGGTGACACTGCTCGTCGGGGGTGCACAATTGCTCGTCGACGGGGCAGTCTCGATCGCCACCTCGCTCGGCGTAGGGCCGCTGGTCATCGGCCTCACCGTGGTGGCTATCGGCACCTCGCTGCCGGAGTTGGTGGCCTCGATCATCGCCGTGCGCCAACGGGCCGGCGACCTCGCGGTCGGCAATGCCATCGGGAGTTGCCTGGCCAATATAGGTCTGGTCCTTGGTGTGCCCTCGCTCCTCACCCCTGGGGTACTCGAGGTGCCCAGTGCCGTCGTGTCGGTGGACCTGCCGTTGATGATTGCGGCCAGCCTGACGCTGCTCCCCGTGATGTATACCGGTGCTCGCATCGGGCGGCGCGAAGGGTTGCTCTTCGTGAGTCTCTACGTCGCCTACACCGCATACCTTGTGCTGGATGCCGGTGGCCACGACTCGCAGGAGGGCTTCAGCGTGATCATGCTGTTCCTCGTGCTCCCGCTCATTTCGCTCACACTGCTGCTGCTGGCCAATCGAGAGCGCCGAATGAGAGCGACCGCCTGAGGCTAGCGGCGCTCCGGCAGCCCTGGATTTGGCCACCCACCGGCATGTCGGATTTCTGCTAGAAATGGGCTAGCGCACAAGGCAGACTGGACCCATGAATCTCGACACGAACGCCCGGATGGCGGCTGTCCGCAGTCGGGATGCTCGATTCGACGGATTCTTCTATCTCGGGGTGCGCAGCACCGGCATCTATTGCCGTCCGAGTTGTCCCGCCAGGGTGCCAAAGGATTCCAATATGTCCTTCTACCCCAGCGCAGCCGCGGCCCAAGGAGCCGGATACCGGGCATGCAAACGATGTCGTCCCGATGCCACCCCCGGGTCTCCTCAGTGGCAGGAACGCAGCGATGTGGTCGCTCGGGTCATGCGCTTGATCGCCGACGGGGTGTTGGACCGCGAGGGCGTGGACGGCCTTGCCGCGCAGGTGGGCTATAGCGCCCGGCAGGTCGAGCGATTGGTGACCGCCGAGCTCGGCGCGGGCCCGCTAGCCCTGGCCCGGGCGCAACGAGCGCATACCGCACGACTGCTGATCGAGACGACCCACGTGCCGATGGCTCAGATCGCCTTCGCCGCCGGGTTCTGCAGTATTCGTTCATTCAACGACACGGTCCGTGCTGTCTTCGCCTCCACCCCCAGTGAGCGGCGC
>JBBSNC010000110.1:0-8553 GCA_038232855.1 Actinomycetales bacterium | reverse complement strand
CGTCGTCGGTCACCTCGATCACCATGTCGCAGGGCGCCGCATACCCCCGCCCGCTCATCGCCTTCTGCAGATCAACGAGCCGTAGCCATAGGGCGTCGGTCACCTTCATCGTCGTGGACCGTGGCCCCCCGGCCCACCACACCAGCGGATCATCGGTGCTGCGCGAATAGAACTTGACCTTGTCGATCAGATCGAAATCCAGGAGTCTCTTCGCCAGCGCCAACAAGGTGGCCGAATCCACGGCCCCCACTTCGCCCACTGTCATCTCGCCACTGGGGTTGTTGTAGTCGTCCCAATCCGACTTCCGCCGCACCAACGCATACCCGAGCGGCTCGCCATCGCGGGTGGCAAAGAGCACCTGGCGGGGCTCCTTGTCACCCCGCGCCTTCGAGAAATCGCGAAACCACGACTGCGCGATGCTGTCGGGGCGAGTTGCTGTGCCCAGCGTCCGTGCGGCGCTTGCGACATGCAGATCTTGGATGAGGGCGCCCGCCTCAGCGGTGTGGGCGGGCACCATGTGTGTCTGGATGCCCTTGGCAGCAGCGGTCACGTGCTCCGGTGGTGTGAGCTCGCCGTCTACGGTGAGCATGACTTCTAGCGAGGCGGGCCCGTAGCCGTACCGGCCATAGATTCCCACCTCGGCTGCCCATAACCCGGCCACCGACACATCGCCGCGTTGATACAAGCCGTGCAAGTGGTCGGTCATCATCGCGCTCAGAATCCTGCGGCGGCGGTGGTCTGGGTGCACGCCCACCCAGGTCAGCCCGGACATCGGCACTCGCGACAACGAACCCCCTGCCCCAGGGATCGTCAGGTGCATCGCGTAGGCGCCATAGATGCCCACCAGCGGTGCGGAGCCGTGACTGATCCCGGGTATCGCCTGACCGTCATCCTTGGTCTCGACGCCTTTGCTCGCTGAGTAGTCAAAGACCTCCATGATCTGATCAACGGTGGCGCCTGGTGTGATTTCGAACCACACGGCGTCTTCCAACGTCAGTATGCGTGCGGCGTCGTTTGGGGTCAGTTCAACTAGTCTGTAGGGCCAGTCCTTGGCAGTCTGATTCACCGCCCCAGCATGCCGCAGTGAGCACCACTGAACCACCGATTTTTCCCGAGCCTGCCCACCTGTCACAGTGCTGTCAGTGACCGCTGAACCCTCCTCGCCGACCACCACCACTGCCGGGTCACCGATCGCCGTCATGGTGGTCTTTGCCATGGCCGGTCTGGTGATGGCTCAGACATTCGCCCGCATGCCGGCTATCCGCGACGCCGTCGGAGCCAGTACGGGCGAGTTGGGCATCGCACTGATCGGCGGGGGGCTGGGTGCGTTGCTGGCGATGCCCTTCACCGGACGTTTGGTCGACCGATTCGGCAGTCGCCGGGTCGTCGCGGTGACCGTGGTCTTGGCCTGTGCCGGGTGGAGTTCGCTGTCGGTGGCCAACACCCCTGCGCTGCTCGGGCTGTTGCTGGTGCTGACCGGCGCCCCGTTCGGGATCTGGGACGTCGCGATGAACGTACAGGGCAGTCACGTGGAGCAGCTGCGGGGTCGGTCGTTGATGCCGATGTTCCACGCAGCCTTCTCCGCTGGAGCGGTCATCGGTGCCGGCATCGGAGCCCTCGCGGCATACCTGGGTGTGGGGTTGCTGCAGTTGCCAGCGCTGGGGCTCCTTGCCGCCGTGATCGGATTGCTGGCGGCGCGTGCCTTCGTGCCTGACCGCCCGGACTCGGCCGCCTCCGAAGGGGCCGGGGATCAGCCGCCGACACGCCGAGGCATCACTGGTGTGGAAATTTTGATCGGCGTGGTGTGCCTGGGCGGTGCGCTGGCCGAGGGGTCGGCCAACGACTGGTTGGCGATCCTGCTGGTGGACGTGCAGGGTGCGCCTGCAGCTTTCGGTGCGCTCGCGCTGACCGCGTTCAACGTGGCGATGATGATCGGTCGCTTGGTCGGCAGCCCGGCGATCGATCGCTTCGGGCGGGCGAACGTCGTGCGAGCTGGTGGCCTCCTCGCGACCGTCGGCATCCTGATGGCCTCGCAGCTGCCGTCGCTGCCAGTGGCGCTACTGGGCGGACTGATCTGGGGGTTGGGCGTCTCGACGATCTTCCCCGCAGCCATCTCGGCCGCGGGCGAAGTGCCGGGTCGAGGCAACCGCTCGATCACGGTGGTCGCCACCATCGCCTATGGCGCGTTCCTCTTCGGTGCCCCCACCATCGGCCTGCTCGCTGAACTGTTCGGGCTCAGCCGTGCGCTGTTCGTGGTTATTGCGTTCTTGCTCGTGATGATGCTGCTGGCTCGACACCTGCGGCCCGGAATCCCCACCCCGAAGGTTCAGGCCCGCGAATCGATCCAGTAGCGCCGCGTGCCAGGTATCCCATCGGCCCATTGCTGCACATCCGCCAGCATGCCGCCGCAGGCTTCGATCACTCGGATCGAGCCGATGTTGTCGTCATCGCAGGTCACCAAGACGTCTTCGACGCCGATGGCGCGCAGGCGCTCGATCGACAACCTGAGCATCTGCGTGCCGTACCCGTGGCGCCGGAAAGCTGGGCGGACGGCATACCCCACATGGCCGCCGATCTGCTCCAGCACAGGGGTGAGCGTATGCCGGATCGAGACTCGACCAACCAGGTCGGGCTCGCCGGTGGCTGCAGAGGGCACTTCGGCAACGAGGAAGTCGGCAGGCACCCGGCCCGCTGGCAGATTGACCCCTTGGGCGCTGGTGTCCATCAGGTTGAGTTGCTCACCCCATGACAACTCAGGATGGACGAGATACGCGAAGTTGATGGGGTGGAGTTCCTCATGGCCGGCGCGCATCTGTGCTTCGTCGGCCATCCGGGCGGGGCGCAGGAACATCCCTGGCCTAGCCTCCGAGCGCGAACCGCATGGCCGCCAGTTTGATCTCGGTCTCAGCCAACTCGGCCTCGGGGTCTGAGGCCGCGACGATCCCTCCGCCAGCAAACAGCCGCATCGCTCGAGGGTCGTCGCACAGTTCGCCGCAGCGAAGCGCGATGCCCCAATCGCCCTCGCCGGCCGCATCCATCCAACCCACCGGTCCGGCATACCGGCCGCGGTCCATCACTTCCAACTCAGCGATGACCGCTGCTGCAGCGGCTGAGGGCGTGCCGCACACGGCTGCCGAGGGATGCAGCGCGGCAGCAAGGGCGAGTGAGGTCGCCTCATCCGCGTGGGTGCCGGTGATGTCGCTGGCTAGGTGGTAGACGTCTGGTAACTGCAGGACGAAGGGCTCGCTCGGCACCTGGAGGTTGCTGCAGTGTGGGGCGAGTGCGTCGGCGACTGAGCGCACGGCATACGCGTGCTCCTCGAGGTCCTTCTCGCTCGAGATCAGCCGAAGGCTCGGATCGGTTGGGTGCGTCGCCTTGAGATCGGGATGCTCCTCGGCGACCTGGGGCGCAGGCTCTTGATCGCGGCGCACAGTGCCGGCCAGCACCCGGGATCTGACCTGACCGTCCAGCAGGCGGACCAGCATCTCCGGTGTCGCCCCGACGAGTCCGTCGACGGCAAAGGTCCAGGTAGCGTCGTAGCGCTGGGCCAGCCGCCCCAGCACGCGGTGGACGTCGATCGGTTCGGCTGCCAGCGCGAGTTCGTCTCTGGCCAAAACGACTTTGTGGACGTCGCCTGCCTCGATGCGCGTCACTGCTTTGGCGATGACAGCAGGCCAGGCGTCGGCTGAGACCGACCCCGGCCTGATCGTGATGTCGGTCGCCGGACGTTTTCCGCTCGTCGGACGTAGGCCGCTCGCGGCCGCCGGTGGGGTCGTGGCATCGGCCGTCGAGCCGCTGACGGTGGTGCGCCACACTCGCCCGGCGCGGCGGCCAATGATGACTTCAGGCACCACCAGGCGACTGTCATGGCCGGACCCGGCGGCGAAACTGAACGATCCGAAGGCGAGCAGACCGCTGCCGGGCAGTTGCACCTCGTCTTCGACGTCTGCGGCAGCGCTGAGGTCTTGCCACCACTGCTCGGCGTCCGAAAAGCGGGGGGCGCCGCGGGTGAGACATCGAGCGGCCCGGCCCCAGCCGATCAGACCCTCCCCTTCGCGCAACCAGGATGCGATGGTCTGCCTCGGTGCCTCGGCGGGAACCATCGAGATCAAGTCGGCATGCGCACCGATCTGCTCAGTGATATCGACAGTGATCGCACGCAGGCGAGGCGGGGCGAGCACAGTCACAACAGGCCACTGTATTCGGCGAGTGCGAGGATGGACGCATGCCCCGTGCGAGCTTGGAGAAGCGACCCCGTGAGGTAGCCAGCATGTTTGACGACGTCGCCGCCAGGTATGACGTGACTAACGACGTGCTCTCGGCGGGTCAGACCTACGTGTGGCGTCGCGCGGTCTGGCAGATGGTCGCTGCCGAGCCCGGTGAGCGGCTGCTCGACATCGCCGCTGGCACGGGGACCAGCAGCGAGCCGTTTGCCAATGCTGAGATCGACATTGCCCCCGCCGATTTTTCGCTCGGCATGCTTCGTGAAGGACGGCGACGTCGCCCCGATATGCCGTTTACGGCCGCCGACGCCTTGCAGCTGCCCTTTGCCGATGAGTCCTTCGACGTCGTGACGATGTCGTTCGGCCTGCGCAATGTGAGCGACGTCCCCGCGGCACTCCGAGAGTTTGCTCGCGTCACGAAGCCCGGCGGGCGGCTGGTCATCTGTGAGTTCAGCCAGCCGGTTTGGCGACCCATGCGGACGGCATACATGGGGTATCTGATGCGGGCTCTGCCCACTGTCGCTCGCCGGATCAGCTCCAACCCTGCTTCCTACGTCTATCTCGCCGAGTCGATCCGCGCTTGGCCGGCTCAGCAAGACGTGGCCACGACCATCGAGGGCGCAGACTGGTCGTCGGTGACCTGGCGCAATCTGACTGGTGGCATCGTGGCGGTCCACCACGCCGTCCGCCGCTAAACCTCCCCTCCCTGCCCGCCTCTTCCACTCTCCTTTGTGCACAAGTTCATTCCCGAAGGCCGACACGCCGGGCACAGGCTTCGAGAATGCGCACAAGATCACGCGGCCGGCAACCTTGTGGACAACTTTGACGGGCCAACAAGACGGTGGCGCACAGTGCCCGCATGGAGCATGGGGAACTCACCACACCATTTAGACGCACCGAGGGCCTGAGGCTCGGCATACCTCAGCACGTCCTTGACGGGCCTGCGTTCAATGAGCCGTTTCGCGGGGTGCGAGTGAGTCGGTCCAAGCCGATCAACCTGAATTTGCGGGCACAAGCGGCCTTGTTGTTGGCACCAGGCGCCGTAGTGAGCCACCAGAGCGCTGCCACCCTGTGGGGCGGCGTTGTGCCTGATCAAGCCGACACCCACGTCACGGTCGCAAGACCAGCTGATCGTCCCCGGCGGGAGGGTCTGGCTGCGCATGTGTACCGCCACCCGCGTGAGACAACCACCCTGCATGGGATGCCCATCACGACGGCCCGGCAGACGTTCGTAGATCTGGTGGGCCAGTTGGGGCTGGTCGACCTTGTCGTGCTCGCGGATTCTCTCATCGAAGCTGGCGCGACCACGCAGGCCGGCATAGTCGAAGCAGCGCGCACTCTGCGGGCCCGACCCGCAAGGCTCGGAAGGCAGGCGGCTGCTCTCGCTCGTGCGCGTGTGGAGTCACCGATGGAGACACGGACGCGCCTGCTGATGGCCCTGGCGGGTCTGCCCGAACCGCAGATCAACCTGGTGCTCGAGCAGGACGGCATTACATACCGGTTGGACCTGGGCTTCCCCGAGTATCGCCTCGCTATCGAGTACGACGGTCGGCAGCACGCGGAATCCTCGCGTCAGTGGCAACGCGATATCGGCCGGCGGGAGGACCTGGACCGTTGGGGCTGGCGCATTCTGGTGCTCACATCGGCGGATATCTACATCACGCCGCGCAAGACGCTGCACCGGATAATCGAGGCGATGGGGGCGGCGGGTATGCAGGTCCCTCCACTTTCAGACCACGCGCTGCGAGAGGTTGATCGGCACCTCCCGGGTCGGCAACCGTGAACTTGTGTGCAATTGCGAAGGCCGCGTTGGGCGTGTTGGCCTTCGGGAATCAACTTGTGCGGAATCGGGAAGGGAGGCTGTGCGGAATCGGGGGACGGCGGGGTACCGGAGGCCGGGTGCAGTAAAGTGATGCGTTCGTGAAAGCCTTCACAAGTCTCTCGAGGAAGGGTGTGGGATCGCGAGTGCAGCCCACTACTGTGGTCGCGGCGGACCCCCGCCGCGCAGAAGACGGCTCGACCCCTAGGATTGGGATGCGCTCGTGATGACCATGTGCCAGCACCGAAAGGAGTGTGAGCAAGGATGACCGATCCTTACCTCCCCATCCTGTTCTTGTTCGCCCTGGGTTTGCTGTTTGCGGGGGGTTCGATGGCCGGGGGCGCAGTACTGGGTCGCAAGACCTACAACCGGGCCAAGTCTGAGGCGTACGAGTGCGGCATTCAGCCGACACCACAGGCGCTCGACGGGGGTCGCGTGCCGATCAAGTACTACCTCACGGCCATGCTCTTTATCGTCTTCGACGTCGAGGTGCTCTTCCTATATCCCTTCGCTGTCGCGTTCGACCAGGTGGGGCTGTTCAGCGTGCTGGCGATGATGCTTTTCCTGTTCGTCGTGTCCGTCCCATTCATCTACGAGTGGAGCCGAGGCGGCCTGGAATGGGACTGACAAGACAAGGAGGCTGTGCGCCATGGGTCTAGAGGAAAAACTCCCGTCCGGCATCGTTTTGACCTCGGTCGAAGGCTTGGTTGGGCAAATGCAGTCCCGCTCCGTCTGGCCAGCCACCTTTGGCCTGGCCTGCTGTGCCATCGAGATGATGGCGGTCGGTACGCCCGACTACGACATAGCCCGGTTCGGCATGGAGCGTTTCGCCGCTACCCCGCGACAAGCCGACCTGATGATCGTCGCCGGCCGGGTCAGCCAAAAGATGGCGCCCGTTGTGCGACAGGTGTATGACCAGATGCCTAACCCCAAGTGGGTGTTGTCCATGGGCGTATGCGCCAGTTCGGGCGGGATGTTCAACAACTACGCCATCGTTCAAGGTGTGGACCACATCGTGCCCGTCGACATCTACCTACCGGGTTGTCCGCCCAGACCGCAAATGCTCATCAACGCGTTGTTGGAACTGCACGAGCAGATCCGCTCCAGCAAGTTCGGCGTTGATCGCGTCAAGGCCGCGCGGGCGGCTGAGGCTGCTGCCCTGGAGGCAACGCCGACACATGAGATGAAGGGTTTGCTCGCGTGATGACAGCGAAGCTGGGTCCCACGCTCCGCGTGGGCGGCAACGCAGCGGGGCGAGTGCGAAGGAGCGTCGCGTGATCGAAGACAAGGAAAAAAAGGCGGGCGTCGCCGAGGTAGAGAGTGCCAGACTCCCGGGGGATGAGAACGAGGCCGGTGAGGGCAAGGAAACCATTGATCGGGTGACCGCGCCCGAAGCCTCCGATGAGCAGGTGGTCAGTACCACGCAAGCCCAGGAAACTGGCGCCGGCACGGTCAGCGGCACCGATCCAGAGGCGTTCTCCCCCGTGCAACTGGGCGAGCGTCGCGGCATGTTCGGCGGTTCGCTCGGTCAGGACACCAGCGGGTATGGCGGTTTGGTCCAGCCCATCCAGGTTGCCGGTGAGGCGGAGCGCCCGTACGGCCGATACTTCGACGAGATCGCTGATCATCTCCAGGAGGCCCTCGGCAACGACCACGATGCCGCGATCTCACGGACGGTGATCGATCGCGGCGAGATGACCTTGCACGTGCTGGCCGAGCACTTGCCGCTGGTCGCCCGAGTTCTGCGCGACACCGCCGGTTTGCGGTTTGAGATCTGCAGCGGTGTCTCGGGAGTGCACTATCCGAACGACGTGGGTGCCGAGTTGCACGCGGTCTATCACTTCCTTTCGATCACCAACGACTCCCGTCGGCTTCGCGTCGAAGTGTCCTGCTCAGATGATGAGGCCCACATTCCCTCCATCGTGGCGATCTATCCCGCGGCCGACTGGCACGAGCGAGAGACCTTCGACATGTTCGGCATCGCCTTCGACGGACACCCGGCATTGACCCGCATCTTGATGCCCGATGACTGGCCGGGGCACCCACAGCGCAAGGATTACCCGCTCGGCGGGATCCCTGTGGAATACAAGGGGGCCACTATCCCGGCCCCAGACCAGCGCAGGAGTTACACCTGATGGCAACGACAACGGAATCCATGGACGGCCAGGACCTGTATGGCGACGACGAAGCCGGAGCGGTTTTCAACGCTGCTGGCGGCGACTGGGACCAAGTCGTGGAGGACATCGCGGCGGTGGGCGAGGAGCGCATCGTCGTCAATATGGGCCCCCAGCATCCGTCGACGCATGGCGTGCTGCGGTTGATCCTTGAACTCGATGGCGAGACGGTACGCGAAGCCCGAGCCGGAATCGGGTACCTGCATACAGGCATCGAGAAGAACATGGAATATCGCACGTGGGTCCAGGGCACGACCTTCTGCACTCGGATGGACTACCTCACCCCGATCTTCAACGAGACGGCATACTGCCTCGGTATCGAGAAGTTGCTCGGCAT
>JBBSNC010000109.1:0-8556 GCA_038232855.1 Actinomycetales bacterium | reverse complement strand
TCTTCAGTGAGGCGAACGGACCTAGCAGGTCGTTCGGCTTGCCAGCTTGCCCTTCGCCGCAAGCGGTTGGTTGGCCATCCTCTTGCGGGATATGCGGCACGTCCGCGCCAGAGCATCAGGAGGCGCGACGAAAGCGGTAACAGTGAGTCTGGTAGGGCACGGAAACCGACCGTGCCTCAGGGAACCGATCCGCCAGCAGATCAGCAACCCGGTGGCGAATCACCTCCTTCTCCGCAGCCGACACGCTGAGGTAGTAGCTGCGGGTGGTGACCAGGTCAGCAAGGTCGGCGATGGGCATGACGTCTGTCCAGTGGACGCTGAAAGACTCGGGCCCGCTGAAGCCGGGCCCAAGGTCGAGATGGTGGTGGGTTGCGTCGACTGATTCCGCACCGCTCAGCGTGTGCCAGATGGCCACTAGCTCAGCCACCCAGTCGACGCGATTGTCGAGGACGTTCCAGAGCATCCCGACCGCCCGTCCAGAAGCGACGACCCGGCCTAGCTCAGCGGCGCCGGCAGTTGGGTCGACCCAGTGCCAGGACTGCGCGAAAGACGCGAACTCGACGCTCGCGTCGACAAGGCCTGTCGCTTCTCCGGAACCGACTTGTGTCCGCGCTTGGGGCAGCCGTTTCCTCAACTGGTCAAGCATGTCTGGGGATGGATCGACCGCGATGACGTCCAGACCGCGCTCGAGCAGCGCCGCTGTGAACTTTCCAGTGCCTGCGCCGACGTCAGCAACGGGTGCGCCACGTCGAGTGTCTTCTAAGAGCCAGTCGGCGGCGTCGGCGGGATAGCTCGGCCTCAGACGGTCATATCTATCACTGCCCCGACCGAAGGCCGCGCCGAGACGGCGGAACTCTTCTCCGGAGGTCCCGCTCACCGAACCACTCCTCTGTCTCCAGCCCACCCATCGCCCAGAGGTGATTGGTCAACGATCGTGAAATCTGTTCTCGTTGGGACCGGCGCTGACTCGCAACGAGGGGACAGACGGTCAACAGTACGACGGTGCCCAAATAGCGATCTTTCTGCCGGACTCAGGGGGCCCCGGCGCCGGTGCTGAGCCTCCGCGCGGTCGGTCGTCTCAAAGTCCCCGCTCAGATTCTCAGAATCCTTCCCGCGTGACACCTAACCCCGGCGGAGTGGCACCCGCGTTCTGTCAGAGGGTCGGCATACAGTCGCCTGTGTGTATGAAGGTGTCGTTCAAGATCTCATCGACGAACTAGGGCGTTTGCCCGGCGTCGGTCCCAAGAGCGCCCAACGGATTGCCTTCCACTTGCTCACTGCCGACCCCGAAGAAGTCACCAAACTGGCCGAAGCATTATCACAGATCAAAGAGCGAGTGCGCTTCTGCGACATCTGCGGCAATGTTGCCGAGCACGAGTTGTGCCGGGTGTGTGTGGACCCGCGGCGCGACCTGGCGCTGATCTGCGTGGTCGAGCAGTCCCAGGACGTGGCGGCCATTGAGCGCACTCGCGAGTTTGCGGGCAGATATCACGTGCTTGGGGGAGCCATCAATCCGATCGGCGGGGTCGGGCCGGACGACCTGCGGATCAAGGAACTCCTGACCAGGCTCGCCGACGGCACCGTGACGGAGGTCATCATCGCCACGGACCCCAACCTGGAGGGTGAGGCGACCGCGACCTACCTTGCCCGCCTGCTGAAGGACATGGGTGTGCGAATCAGTCGGCTCGCCTCGGGCCTGCCCGTTGGCGGCGACTTGGAGTATGCCGACGAAGTAACCCTCGGGCGGGCCTTCGAGGGCCGCCGGTTGATTGAAGCCTGAGCGGGCTGGCCCCATCCAGGTCGGTGCAGCAGACTGTGTGCACTATGAGCGATCGCACACACGACCCCGCCAGCAGCGTTGACGCCGAGCTACGCGCGATGGCCACCGACACCGCCGCAGAGGCGAGGACCTATCTGTTGGCGCTGCGCAGCGTGGCTCAGGGAGAGGCCAGTGACACCGCGTTGCCGTTATTGCTCCTGGCTGTCTCTCAGATCCAACTCACCGGGGCTCGGCTTGGCGCGATGGTCGACGTCGTGCCCCGCCAACGTTTCGAGCCCGACCCCGGCCCGGACATCGACCTCGATGTCATCCGCGATGGGCTCGTCGAGTTGCTGGCCGGAGTCGATGAGTATGCCGAGGTGGCCGACCCGATCCTTCTGGCTGAAGTGATTAGGGGCGACATCTCCAATGACCTGATCGCCATCGCTGCCGACTTGACCCATGGGTTGCGGCACTTCGATGCCGGCGCAGTCACCGAGGCTCTGTGGTGGTGGCAGTTCAGCTATCTCTCGTCATGGGGCGAACGCGCCACGGCGTCCTTGCGGGCAATGGTCGCGCTGCTTGCCCACATCAGGCTCGACGCCGATGAAGAAGTCGTGATGGAGGCCGAGATGGCGGCGTTGCACGCTGAGGCGGCTGACCATGCCGGCGTTGCTGATCAGGCCAGCGACTAGCGAGGCAACCGGTCCGGGTGTGACTCGGCCAGCTCATTGGGCGATGTGTCCGGGTCGACCGGTGCCCCTGAACGGTAGGTCGCTCGCCCCAAGGTGTTGCTGGCGACCGAGGACATGATGACGAATCCGGCTACCGCGACGAGCACTTTGATCAAGTCGACCCAGTCCATCCCGACGGTACTGACATGGTTTAAGTACGCAGCCAGCAAGATGGCCGGCAGGCCGAGCCCGGTGGCGGGGCTGAGCACATTGATTCGGCTCAAGGCGTCGCTCACCCTCAGCATGGCCACCGCGCTGATCAAGACACAGAGCGCACCGCTGATTGCGAAGAATCCGACGGCGATCGTCAACACGGTATCCATCAGCGTCGCCCCCTGGTGAGGATTCGGGCGAGCGCTACGGTCGCCAAGATGCCGAACAAAGCTGAGACGGAGGTCACGTCGAACAGCACCGACGTCTGGCGCAACATGGCGCTACTGATGAAGATTGCGATGGCGCAGAAGTAGATCAGGTCGCTGACCGCGGCTGCCGTAGCCTCATCAGGGGCGGTCACCAGCCGCAGGAGGCCCACGACGGCCGCCACCGTCAGGATGGCGATCGTGATGACGACGATGACGGTCATGACTGCGCCTGCCGACCGCGAGTGGCACTCAGCAACTTCGATTCCATCGTGTGCAGGTCGCCCAGGAGTTCTTCGCGGTTAGCGGAATACATCGAGTGCACGAAGAGGGATGCCGGAGCGTGCTCTAGCGCGGGTGCGATGCCGATGGTGATCGTCCCGGGGGTAATCGTGATCGACGAGGCCATGATGGCGATCTCGACGTCGGTATCGCCGCGCAAGGGGTACTCGACGATCATCGGGGTTGCGCGCTTGCCGGGGGTAAACGCGTCCATGGCGACGGTCACCGTGCCGGTCACCACCTCCCAGGCGATGAAGCCGGCATACCGAATGCCCAATAGCGGATGCAGTCTCATCCGAGCACCGCCTCGACGTAGGGCTGCAGATTCGTCAGATTCTCAGCGGCCTGCAGCACGAGCGGAATGAGCACCCCTGCGAGCACGAAGAAGACCAGTTGGGTGCTGACCAGGAAGGCGCCAGGAGCGGCGACGTTCCACCGCACCTTCAGGTCCTTCGGTAGGGGCACTCGTTTGGCCCGACCACCGCGGGGGCTTTCAGGGCGGTAGTTCTCCATGCCTGGGCCCCAGAACACCCCGGACCACAGTCGCTGCATACCGATCAAGGTTGCGATGGCCGCCACCAGGATGACGGTGATGAACACCCACTGATACCAACCGCCTGCGTTCGCCGCGCCTTGCAACAAACCGATCTTGGCGAAGAACCCAGTGGAGGGGGGCAGGCCGGTCAGCGAAAGCAGCGCGAAGGCAAAGATGACCGCAACCCACGGATCTCGGCGGGCAAGGCCGGCCAACCGCTCGTAGCGTCCACTGCCATAGGTTTGCTCAATCGCCCCCGCTGTCAACAACAGGGCAGCCATGGTCACGATGTGGTGGATCATGTAGAAAATGCCGGCCGCCAGGGCATAGGGCGTAAACAGGGCCAGGCCCACCAGGATGTGCCCCACCCCATTGACCATCTGCCAGGCAAGCGCGCGGCGCATGATGTGTTCGCCGCAGGTGCTGTAAGCGCCGATCAAGATCGTGGCGGCTACAACGAGGGCGATGATCGGTGCCCACGGCGCGGCGCCCTCATACGTGGTGGAGTAGATGCGGTAGATCCCGTAGAGGGCAACCTTGGTGTGTACCGCCGAGAACAGCGCCATCACGCCGGCTGAGGTCGCTGGGTAGGTGCGCGGCAACCACCCGTGCGTGGGTGCCACCCCGGCCTTGATCGCCAACGCCAGCAACACGATGGAAACGGCGAATCCGACCCGCGGGTCCTCCCCGGCCATCCCGACCAATTCGGCCAGGTTGACCGTGCCCGCTGCGGCATAGACCAAGCCGACGCCGATGAGCAGGATCGTGCTTGTGAGCAGGTTGACGACCACGAAGAGCCGACCAATCCCGAGGCGGCGCCAGGTCCCAGTGATCGAGATGAGCCCGTAGGAGGGCAGCAGCATGACCTCCACGAAGACGAACAGGTTGAAAAGGTCCCCGGTCAGCAACGCGCCGTTGACCCCGGCCGTGAGCATGAGGGCCAGTGGCGGCAGGAATCTGAACCGGTCTTCACCGGTCTGCGTGAGGAAGACCATGGTGACCGCTGTGGTCAGCGAGGTCACGGTGATCATCAGGGCGCTAAACGTGTCGGACACCAGCGGAATCGAGACGCCGCCGGGGAAGTCTCCGACGTTGTGAGCCAGGACGGGGGTCGTGCGATGTTCCAGCATCAGCACGATCCCGAAGGCCCCCATCAGCAGGGGCATGCCGATCATCAGCACGCGATCGACGACGGGGTGACGGATGACAACGAGGACGGCTGCCGCGATCAACGGCAGCACCACGAGAAGGGCAAGAAGGGCGGGGTTCATCGGTCGTGGAACTCCCCAGTTGCTGGCATCGTCTTGGTGTCGTCGTTGTGGCCGATCACGGCCAGGGTAAGCATCAAAATCGTGACGGCCAAGGTGATCACGATCGCGGTCAGCACGAATGCCTGTGGCAGCGGATCTGCGGCGACCTCGATGGCCGTGCGATCAGCCAACGGCTCGCCCCTGAACGAACTAACGCCGGTCGTCAGCAACAGCAAGTTGGCGGCGTGGCTCAGCAGAGCCAAACCGAAGATGATACGCACCATGCCGCGCTGCAAAATGAGAAAAACGCCACCGGTGACCAGGACCCCGATCGTGATGGGCAAGATCATGGCTTGTCCCTCCCGCGGGTTGATTCATCGCTGACGTCGGCACGGGGAGCCCGGCCCGAGGCCAAGAACGACGTCTTGCGGGTCGGTCGCTTGAGCCGGGTTGGTGGCATGGATACGTCATCGGGGTGTTCGCCGCGCACGGTGTCCATCGGGCCCGGCACTTCTCCTTCGACGGCCTGGTCGGCGCGCTCGCGGGTGCCCTCATCTGTACCCTCGGAAGCTCCGAGCAAGTTGAAAGCGGCCATCACCAGGCCCAGCACAGCCGAGTAGACGCCGAGGTCGAAGAGCATGGCCGAATTGACCTTCTCACCCAAGAAGTAACCGTTGATCGGCTCGAGGAATGACCCCTTCTGCACCAGCCCCCAGACCCCGGTCACCAGCGCGAGCAGGATGCCTGCCGAGATGAGGTAGACCGGAGCCTTCGGAGCGCCGACAGGGTGATCTTTCGCGGCTGCCAGGTAGATGAGGGCCACGACGGCCGAACCGACCAGCGCGGCGATGAACCCCCCACCGGGGCTGTTGTGGCCCCGCAAGAACAAGATGGCCGAAATGACCGCAAGCAGCGGGATCGTGAGGCGAGTCAGCAACTGCAGTGGGATGGCATTTCCCCAGGCCTCGGTCATCGCCATCGATGCGGTGGAGCCCTTGCTGCGCAGCGGCAACTGCGGTGGCGGCACATAGTTGTGATCCTGTAAGGGCTCAGGGTCGAGGTAGCGGTCCCGCACAGTGGACAGCACTGCCAGCAGGGCGACGCCCGCCATACCCAACACGGTCAACTCGCCAAGGGTGTCCAGGGCACGGAACTCGACCAGGATCGTGTTCACGATGTTGGCGCCACCGCTCTCTTCCGGTGCCTCTTGGAGGTAGTAGTCGGTGACCGGGGAGCGCTCGCGGCGCCCGGTCAGTGCCCAGACGACCAGTCCGGCGCCCGTCCCAGTGACGAGGGCCAGAGCGGCTGCTGCCGTGTTGCCATATCGCGGGCCGCGACCGAAGCGCAGCGGGAGTTTCTGTAGTACGAGCATGATCATCAACACGGTGAGTGCCTCGACCAGCAACTGGGTCAGCCCGACATCGGGGGCCCCGAGGGCGAAGATCTGCACGGTGACGGCGATGCCCACCGCGGCCAGGCTCACGGTCGCGGCTAGCCGCGAGTCCGACAGCGTCGCGCCGAGAACCCCGCCGATCACGACGAGCAGCACCACCGCGTCGATTGGCTCGGTCAGGCCGGGCTGCTGAGGCGCCAGCCCTGAGGTCTGCCAGACAGCGATTGTGCCGCCGATCAAGACTGCGGCTAGGACGCTGAGTTGTGCAGCGACGTGGCGGGTGGGGTTGTTGGCTGCTACCGTCAGCGCCAGCTTGGTGCCGAAGACGCGGTATCCCTTGAAGGTCTTGCCCAGGATCCAGGCACCGTCGACGCTCAGGCTGTCGTGCTCGATGAAGGAGCGTAGGCGCTTGCGGTTCATGATGATGCCCAATCCTGCGGCGATGACCAGGAAGGACAGCAGCAACTCCAGGTTGAGGCCGTGCCAGAGTGCCAGCTCGAGGTGCTCTTCGAGTTCTTCCTCGCCGAGAGCCGCCTGCACAGATCTCTCGACGGGGGTGTCCAGGATGCCGGCGACGAAAGCCAGAGGCAACCCGACGACGATGGGCAGGGCCGCCGGGATCAGCAGCAGCGGCGCCCCCTCATGGACTTCGATGTCCGTGCGGGTTCCATCGACGAAGCCGCCGAAGACGATCTTGGCGCAGTAGGCGAAGGTCAGCACGGCCCCACCAACTGCTCCGAACAGCGCCAACCACCCGACGAATTCGGGGCCAGGCGCCTCACGCATGGCGGTGAAGATCGACTCTTTTGACACGAATCCGAGCATTGGCGGGATGCCAGCCATCGAGGCACAGCCCAACACCACGGCCGCAAATGACCACGGCATCGCCTTGCGGAGCTCGGGCAGTCGACGCATATCTCGGGTGTGCGCGGCGTGGTCGATGACGCCGACCATCATGAACAACCCGGACTTGAATAACGCGTGCGCGATCGTATGCAGGGTGGCGGCGGCGAGCGCCTCCTCCGTGCCGATTCCGATGGTTGCGACGATGAGACCGAGTTGGCTCACTGTGGAGTAGGCCATCAGCTTCTTCAAGTCCGTCTTCTGAGCGGCGAACCAGGCACCCATGGCGCCGGTGAAGAGCCCCACGAAAATCAGCGTGTAGTTCCACATCAGCGTCTCGTGGAAGGCCGGGCTGAACCGCATCAGCAAGAAGATTCCGGCCTTCACCACCGCTGCCGCGTGCAAGTACGCGCTGACCGGCGTGGCGGCGGCCATGGCGTCGGGCAGCCACATGTGGAACGGGAATTGCGCTGACTTGGTGAAGGCGGATAGCAACACCAGGATCGCCATACCAGTGGTGAAGGTGGGGTCACTCGTCCACACCGGGTGGTGCAGCGCTTCAGTGACCGACGTGGTGCCCGTCTTGGCGATGATCGAGACCACAGCCGCCAGGAAGGTCAGCCCACCGAGGAACGTGATGAACAGCGTGCGCAGCGACGCGAGTTCTCCGCCGTACCCGGATCGTGCGATCAGCAGGAATGACGCCAGCGACGTGAGCTCCCAGGAGATGAACAGCAGCACCAGGTCATCGGCTAGCACAAGACCGACCATCGACAAGGTGAAGGCGCACATCGTCAGGTAGAAACTGAGGTTGCGTCCATCCTCGAGGTATCGGGCCGAGTAGACGAAGACCACCGCACCGATGAGCAGCGCGATGAAGGTGAAGACAACCCCGATTCCGTCTGCCTGCAGGGCGAAGTTAACCCCAAGATCTGAGACCCAGGTCACCGAGTAGGTGGTCTCTTCACCGCGCATCGTCGCCGCCGCAGCCGGGAAGAAAACGGCTGCAGCGAGCAGATAGATGCCAGCCAGGGGATACCCAGCATCACGACCGAGGTATGTCGTGCAGACAGGTGCCGCCGCGACAGCGACGACGAGCAGCAGGATCGTAAAGAGCAGACTCATCGATCTATGAGCCCCGCGCAAAGGCGCGTCCAAGAGGACCGACGCTGCAGGAGGCTAGGCATGCGGCGGAGTCTAGCAACGTGGACCCCTCTCGTAACTAGATCTGAAGGTCCCCGACTTTCCTGGGGTTGTAGTGGGTTCGGAGTAGCCTGCTGGCCATGCCACCCGACGTGCTGAATCGCGAAGGGCTCTCGCTGTGGGACTTGCTGACCGTCAGCCCGCTGGAGAGCGTATCCGTCGTCATCTCCACCATCGGGATGTACTTGGCCATGTTGC
>JBBSNC010000108.1:0-8570 GCA_038232855.1 Actinomycetales bacterium | reverse complement strand
CTCGGCATCGAGGTCGTGCTCAGCCTGCGCGTGACGTGCTGGAATGGCAAGGCGCAGCACGTCGGACATTGTCCCGGCGTAGTGGTCCGCGACGGCCCGGCCGATCCGCAGGAGGTGTGCTGTCAACACCGGTTCCGGGCTCACCACCCGCCGCAGCGGCGTCAGGGTCCCGAGGTGCTCAGCAGTCGGGGTGCGCGCCACGAGGTAGCCGTCGTGGTCGCGCCCGGCGAGGCGAACTCGGACTCGGACCCCTGGCCGTGCCGCGTCCGCCAGGGCGGCGGGCACTGCATACTCAAAGGGCCGGTCCAGATGGGCCAGTGGTGTATCGATCAGGACGTGGGCTACCGGGAGATCGGTGGCGATCAGGGGTGTCGCGGCGGTGCGTCCGGCACGACGTCCGCCTTTGCCCGGCGTGACCGACTCAGTCGGCACGAGGGCCAACTGCTCACTCTCGGTCTCGCTCATGCCACCGTTCTACGCGCTGGCACCGACAGAGCCAACAACAACCTCACAGAGCCGACTGCAGGGCCTCTACTCGGTTGGTCATCTCCCAGGTGAATCCGTTCTCGGCCTCGGGGTTGCCGCGCCGCCCGAAGTGGCCGTAGGAGGCCGTGGCTTGATAGATCGGCCGCAGCAGGTCCAACTCCTCGACCAAGGCAGCGGGTCGCAGATCGAAGACGGCATCTATCGCCCGCTCGATCGCTTCGACCGGCACGGTCTCGGTGCCGAACGTCTCGACATACAAACCGACCGGGTGAGCCTTGCCGATGGCGTAGGCGACCTGGATCTCGCAGCGCTTGGCCAGGTTCGCTGCCACCACGTTCTTGGCCACCCAACGCACCGCATATGCAGCAGATCGGTCCACTTTGCTGGGGTCCTTGCCGGAGAAGGCTCCCCCGCCGTGCCGGGCCATGCCGCCATAGGTGTCCACAATGATCTTGCGGCCGGTCAGCCCGGCATCGCCCATCGGCCCGCCGACCACGAAGGTGCCGGTGGGGTTGATCAACACCTTGAAGTTCGTCGTGTCGATCCGCACGCCCTGCTCGTGGCACACCTTCAGGACTGGGGCGATCACGCGGGCCCGCACATCAGGACCGAGTTGACCTTCCAGGGAGATCTCCGGGGCATGTTGGGTCGAGAGCACGACGGTGTCCAACCTCACGGCCTTGGACCCGGCGTATTCGATGGTCACCTGTGTCTTACCGTCCGGGCGCAGGTAGTCCAGTTCGCCGCTCTTGCGCACCTGCGACAACTGCTCGGCGAGCCGGTGCGCCACAAAGATCGGCAACGGCATGAGCTCTGGCGTGTCGTCACAGGCGTAGCCGAACATCAGACCCTGATCACCCGCGCCCTGGGCGTTCTTCTCGTCCTCGGTGCTGCCATGCCGGTGCTCGTATGCCGTGTCGACCCCCAGCGCGATGTCACCCGACTGCTCGCCGATCGAGACCTCGACGCCACAGGTACGGCCGTCGAAGCCCTTGTGCGAGTTGTCGTAGCCGATGCCCAAGATGGTGTCGCGCACGATCCGCGGGATGTCGGCATAGCCACTGGTGCGCACCTCCCCGGCCACGTGCACGAGCCCGGTGGTGACCATGGTCTCCACGGCAACCCTCGATTGTGGGTCTTGACGCAGGATTTCATCGAGGATGCCGTCACTGATCTGATCGCAGATCTTGTCGGGGTGTCCCTCGGTGACGGACTCAGAGGTGAAGAGGCGGGGCACAGAATCTCCTTGTTTGCAGCGGCTGCTGACGGATGCCCGGGGAGTCTAACTCTCCAAGGTCAGCCGGTCGCACAGGCCTGCTCGACCGCGTCCCACACGGCCGCTGCGGTCTTTACTTTGCTGACCGGCCCGACCGTCCGGACGGCATCGTCGCTCAGGGACATGAGATGGACGGTGCTTTCATCCTGACCGAAGGTCGCTCCAGCCGAGACGTCGTTGGCGACCAGCAGGTCGCACCCCTTGCTCCGCAGCTTGGCCCGTGCGTGCATGAGGACATCACCGCTGCCGTCGCCGGTCTCCGCCGCGAAGCCAACCAGGAACGGCGTCCTGCCCTCCCCGCGCTGCCGCACCAGACCAGCCAGGATGTCGGGGTTGCGCACCAGGGCAAGGCTGAGCGTCTCGTCGGCGGAGGCATCCTTCTTGATCTTCGAAGACTGCACGCTCTGGGGCCGGAAGTCGGCCACGGCCGCCGCCATCACCACGACCTGAGTGTCGGCGAGCTGATCCTGCACCGCCTGCGCCAACTCGGCTGCCGTCTCGACGTGCCGCACGCTGACGCCCGGTGGGTCGGGCAGTGCGGCATTGGCGGCGATCAGGTGGACGCTCGCACCGCGTCGCGCGGCGACGGTGGCCAGCGCGTAGCCCTGCTTGCCTGAGGAGCGGTTGCCGAGGAAGCGCACCGGGTCCAGCGGCTCGCGGGTGCCGCCAGCGGTGACCACGACCTGCCAGCCCTGCATCGAGAGGGCCGGAGCGGGCGACGTTTGCTCGCTGGCGCACAACGCCATCGCAGCGTCGAAGATGTCTGCGGGCTCCGGCAATCGCCCCGCGCCGCTATCGGCACCAGTCAGTCGGCCTTCTGCCGGGTCCAGCACGTGCACTCCCCGATCCCGCAAGGTGGCGACGTTTGCCCTCGTTGCTGGGTGCGTCCACATCTCGGTATGCATCGCCGGGGCCATCAACACCGGTGAGCGCACTGTCAGGAGCATGTTGCTCAGCAGGTCATCGGCCAAGCCGTGGGCGGCTTTGGCCAGCAGGTCAGCGGTGGCCGGAGCGACGATCACCAGGTCGGCGCGTTGTCCGACGCTGACATGTGGGACTTCGTGCACGGCATCCCACACCTGGGCTGGGGCGGGGTTTCCGGACAGCGCGGCCCACGTCGGTTCGCCGACGAATCTCAAGGCGGCCTCGGTGGGCACTACCGTGACGTCATGGCCTTGCGTGATAAGCCGCCGCAGCAGTGCACACGCCTTGTAGGCGGCGATCCCGCCACCAACCCCCAGTACGACCCGCATACCGGGGCGGGCTCAGCTAGAAGAGGCGTCGGGGCTGCTGGTGGCCAACTTGCGCTGGTCGATCTCGTGCAGAGCGATCGACAACGGCTTGTCGGTCTGCTCGGCGTCCACCAGCGGGCCGACATACTCCAGCAAACCTTCGCTGAGTTGCGAATAGTACGCATTGATCTGGCGGGCGCGCTTCGCGGCGTAAATCACCAGCGCGTACTTGCTGTCAGCCTTTTCCAACAGGCTGTCGATCGCTGGGTTCGTGATGCCGTCCGGGTGCGCAATAGTGCCAATCACAGAATTTCGGTCCCTTGTGTGTGTGCTGTTGATGGTGGATTCATGAGTAATGATACGAGTTCTTCACTCGCCCGGGCGACATCGTCGTTCACGATGGTGACGTCGAACTCCGAAACTGCCGCGAGTTCCTGCTTCGCCGTGTCCAGTCTGACCGCTCGTTCGGCGGTTGATTCAGTGCCGCGCCCCACCAGACGCTGCACCAGTTCCTCCCACGATGGTGGCGCGAGAAAGACAAACAGCGCCTGCGGTATGGCTTCGCGCACCTGCCGCGCCCCCTGCAGGTCGATTTCGAGCAATGCTGGTTGCCCGGCCGCAGTAGCGGCCTCGACCGGCGCCCGCGGCGTGCCGTACTTCGCTCGACCGTGCACCACCGCCCATTCCAACAGATCTCCCGATAGGCGCATCTGCTCGAACTCGTCATCGCTGACGAAGTGGTAGTGGACTCCGTCCCGTTCACCTGGGCGCGGCGGTCGAGTGGTGACCGATACGGAAAGCCACAGTTCGGGATGGACGCGACGAATGTGCGCCGAGACGGTTCCCTTACCGACGGCGGTCGGCCCAGCCAACACGACCAGGCGCGAGGGATGCTGCGCAACTGATCGGCTCGGCTCACCGACGCGATCAGTCAAATCTGGCCAAGAGTTTCTCGGTTTGATTGGCTCCCAAACCACGCACGCGACGGCTGTGTGAGATGCCGATGTCATCCATGATCTGACGGGCACGGACGCGACCAATCCCGGGCAATGACTCAAGCAGCGCGGTGACCTTCATCTTTCCCACCACGTCGTTGTCCTTCCCCTGATCGATCACACTCTTCAGTGTGCCCTCCGACGTCTTCAGGCTGTTCTTGACGGCCGCACGCTCCCGGCGGGCCTGAGCCGCCTTGGCTAGTGCTTGTGCCCGTTGCTCGGGCGTCAACTCTGGTAGTGGCACTGGTGGTCTCCTCAGTCTTAAGTGCAGAATTCTTGCTTTTCCCTCTTGCGAACTTATCGACTGCATCCGCCCATGCCAACCCGACGTTCTTGATGGTCATGCTGAGCTGAGATCGAGTTAGCAGGTGTCCGAGGTATTCGCATCCAACTGACCCTGCAGATTGCACCCTAGCCGAGCCAGTTCTGCAATTCCTGGCCGAGAGCGTCGCTGGCAGAACGAATCTCATCGACCGAGGAGCCAGCGCTCGTCAGTCCGCGGCTGACCGGCACCAAGACGTGATCCGTATGCCGAGCGAAAGCGGACGCCACATCCGCCAGGGTTGCTCCCTGGGCTCCGACACCGGGGGCGAGGATGATCGTTCGTGAATCCGGCAACATCGCAGTGATGCCCAGCCGCAACATCGCGTCTCCCGCCGTGGCCCCGAGCACAAGCCCGATATCTCCCGGATCGGTCGTGGCTGGCTCTTGTGCTGCCGTGGCCAGCTCGTTTTCGGCCCGCACCTGCTCGACGACATGGGCTGCAACCGCGGGGCTGCCTTGGTGCTGGACGGTTTCGCCCTCGGGGTTGGAGGTCAACGCCAGCACGAAGACGCCGCGTCCATGCGCGCGAGCAACGTCGATCGCTGGGCGCAGCGACTCATACCCCAGGTAAGGGCTCAGCGTGATGGCATCGGCTGCCAGCGGTGCGCCCGCGCTGAGGTACGCGTCGGCATACGCTCGCATCGTCGAGCCGATATCGCCGCGTTTGACATCGAGGATGGACAGCGTCCCAGCCTGCTCAAGGCCCGCCAAGAGCCGCTCCAACACCGCGATGCCGGCTGATCCGTGGCGCTCAAAGAATGCCGACTGCGGCTTGACTGCGGCGATCCGGCCGCCCAGTGCTTCCAGCATCACGACACAAAACCGCTCCAGGCCGGCGACATCATCGGACAGGCCCCATTCGGCCAACACTTCAGGGTGCGGGTCGATGCCGGCACACAGCGGTCCGTGCAGCCGCATCGCTGCGTGTAGTCGCTCCCCAAAGGGGACTCGGCGCGCCGTCACGCTGAGTGATTGAACAAATCGAGGCGGGCAGTGTGCTCCTGCAGCGACGCCACGCTCATCTCACCAGCCTGCATGGCCTCAATGCCCAGGACGGCGGCGCCCAACTGTTGGACTGTGGTGATGATGGGCCGATCCATGGACGTCGTGGCAGCCCTGATGGCGTAACCATCCGCGCGTGCGTCCCGACCCGAAGGGGTATTCACCACCATGGCGACCTCTCCGGCAGTAATGAGATCAACGATCGTCGGTTCACCGTCACTACCAGGGCCGTCGCTGTGTTTGCGGACCACGTCGGAGGCGATGCCGTTGCGTCGCAATACGTCGGCAGTCCCGGCAGTGGCCAGGACGTGAAACCCGAGGTCGACGAGGCGTTTGATCGGGAAGATCATCGACCGCTTATCGCGATTGGCGACCGAGACGAAGACAGTGCCCGAGGTCGGCAAGGCTGATCCAGCGCGCAACTGGCTCTTGGCGAAGGCCTTGCCGAAATCGACATCGATCCCCATCACTTCTCCCGTCGAGCGCATCTCCGGGCCCAGGATGGAGTCGACGGCCTGCCCGGTCTGCGTTCGAAATCGTCGGAACGGCAAGATTGCCTCTTTGACGCTCACCGGGGCGTCCGACGGCAGCATTCCGCCGTCTGAGTGCATCGGCAACATGCCTTCCTCGCGCAGTTCTGCCACCGTGGCTCCGAGCATGACTCGTGCGGCGGCGCGGGCCAGCGGGACTCCGGTGGCTTTGGCCACGAACGGGACGGTGCGACTGGCGCGGGGATTGGCTTCCAAGACGTAGAGAACGTCTTGGGCGAGGGCGAACTGGACGTTGATCAGTCCGCGCACGCCGATCGCCTCGGCCAGCAGTCGGGTGGCCTCACGAACCTGACGCATCTCTTCCCGGCCCAAGGTGATGGGCGGCAGCACACATGCGGAGTCACCAGAGTGGATCCCGGCCTCCTCGATGTGCTCCATGATGCCCCCGAGGTAGAGGTCGCGGCCGTCATACAACCCGTCCACATCGATCTCGACGGCTTCGTCCAAGAATCGGTCGACCAACACGGGATGCTCCGGTGCCGCGGTGGTCGCTCGGGATACGTATTGCTTCAGCGACTCATCGTCGTACACGATCTCCATCCCTCGCCCGCCCAGCACGTAGGAGGGGCGGACCAGGACGGGGTAGCCGATGGTCTTGGCGACGGCGACCGCGTCTTCAGTGCTGTATGCGGTGCCGTGACGAGGTGCGGTCAACCCGGTTTGGGCCAACACGCGACCGAACGCCCCTCGATCCTCGGCCAGATGAATGGCTTCCGGCGAGGTGCCGACGATCGGCACTCCCTCGGCCTTCAGCGCGGCCGCCAGGCCCAGCGGTGTCTGGCCACCCAGTTGCACGATGACCCCAGCCAAGGGACCTGCCTGGCGCTCGGCGTGCACGACTTCGAGCACATCCTCAAGTGTCAATGGCTCAAAATACAGCCGACTCGAGGTGTCGTAGTCGGTGGAAACGGTCTCCGGGTTGCAGTTGAGCATCACAGTGTCGAAGCCGGCATCACGCAGGGCCATCGAGGCGTGCACACAGGAGTAGTCGAACTCGATCCCTTGACCGATCCGGTTGGGCCCAGAGCCCAGGATCAGGACCGCTGGGCGCTCTCGAGGAGCGACCTCGCTCTCCTGGTCATAGCTGGAGTAGTGGTACGGCGTCAGCGCCACGAACTCCCCCGCGCACGTGTCCACAGTCTTGAAGATGGGCCGGACACCGAGAGCGTGCCGCACGCCGCGCACCACTGATTCCGGCATACCGGTGATCTCGGCGATCTGCTGGTCTGACAGACCCACGCGCTTGGCGGCCCGCAATAGCGTCGAGTGCAACCGTGCCGGGCCCTCGGCTGACTCCCACCGGACCTGCTCGGCGACGTCGTTGATGTGAGCGATCTGGTCCAGGAACCACGGATCGATCTTGGTCGCCTCGTGGGCTTCCTCGACGCTGACGCCGCCGCGCAGAGCCTGCTGCACAAGCACCAACCGGCCATCGGTAGGCACTGTGGCCTGCACGATCAAGGCCAACGCCTGCTCCCGAGAGGGCGTTTCGCCACGCCGCCAGTGGAAGGAGGACCCCTTCTGCTCAGTGGAGCGCAACGCTTTGTTGAGGGCCTCAGCGAAGTTGCGTCCGATCGACATGGCTTCACCCACGGACTTCATCGTCGTCGTGAGCGTCGGGTCGGCAGCTGGGAACTTCTCGAAGGCGAATCTGGGCACCTTGACCACGACATAGTCCAGAGTCGGCTCGAAACTAGCCGGCGTAGCGCCGGTGATGTCGTTGGGCACTTCATCGAGGGTGTAGCCGAGCGCCATCTTGGCGGCGATCTTCGCGATCGGGAACCCAGTAGCCTTCGACGCCAGGGCCGAAGACCGGGAGACCCTCGGGTTCATCTCGATCACGATGACGCGCCCGTCGGCGGGATTGACCGCGAACTGGATATTGCAGCCCCCCGTGTCCACCCCGACCTCACGGATGATCGCGATCCCGATATCCCGCAGGTTCTGGTATTCGCGGTCGGTGAGCGTCATCGCGGGAGCCACCGTGATCGAGTCGCCAGTGTGGACACCCATGGGGTCGAGGTTCTCGATGGAACACACGACGACCACGTTGTCGGCCTGGTCTCGCATGACCTCGAGTTCGTACTCCTTCCAGCCGATGATCGACTCTTCCAGGAGCACTTCGGTGGTCGGGCTGTCTTGCAGCCCTGCGCCGGCGATCCGACGCAGGGACACCTCGTCATACCCGAAGCCGGAACCGAGCCCGCCCATCGTGAAGCTGGGTCGCACGACCACCGGATAGCCCAGGTCGGCGGCGGCGGCCAACACTTCATCCATGGTGTGGCAGATGCTGCTGCGCGCGACATCGGCGCCGCATCGCTTCACCACACCCTTGAACAATTGACGGTCCTCGCCGAGCTGAATCGCCTTGACGTTGGCGCCGATCAGTGGGCAGCCGTAGCGCTCCAGCGCCCCCGACTCGTCCAAGGCGATCGCCGTGTTGAGCGCGGTCTGACCGCCCAGGGTCGCCAGCACGGCATCCGGGCGTTCCTTGGCGATGATCGCTTCGACGATCTCGGGGGTGATCGGTTCGATATAGGTGGCATCAGCCACCCCTGGGTCGGTCATGATCGTGGCCGGGTTGGAGTTGACCAGCACGACCCGGATGCCTTCGCTGCTCAACACCCGGCACGCTTGAGTGCCGGAGTAGTCGAACTCGGCCGCTTGACCGATGACAATCGGGCCGGAGCCAATCACCAGCACG
>JBBSNC010000107.1:0-8628 GCA_038232855.1 Actinomycetales bacterium | reverse complement strand
TGGGTGACTTGGAATACCTAGAACGAGACTTGATGATCTTTTGACGCGGTTACGGTCTATGGCAGAGGCGGGGAATAGCCCTAGCAGACGCAAATGCTCGGCTCCGTCGGTGGCGTGGTGAGCGCAGCTGTCGGGCGCGGGGTGCCCGCCGCCGTGATGCGAGAATGGGATTTCGTGCCCTAGCCCGGTATGGTTTGCCAGCGTGTCTGCTCATGCCAACTACGCGCTCAGTCACCTCGACCACCTCGAGGCCGAATCGATCCACATCTTCCGTGAGGTCGAGGCCGAGTTCGAGAAGCCGGTCCTCATGTTCTCCGGAGGCAAGGACTCGATCGTCATGCTCCGCCTCGCGGAGAAGGCCTTCTACCCGGCCAAGGTGCCCTTCCCCGTCCTCCAGGTCGACACTGGTTTCGACTTTCCGGAGGTTCTCGCCACTCGCGACCGCTGGGTTGATCGCCTCGGTGTGAACATGATCGTCGCCTCGGTTGAGCAGGCCATCGACGACGGTGTGGTCATCGACGACGGGAAGACCAGCCGCAATAGGCTTCAGATCGGCACGTTGTTGAACGCTCTAGAAGAGGGCGGCTTCACGGCAGCCTTCGGTGGTGGGCGCCGGGACGAAGAGAAGGCACGCGCTAAAGAGCGGGTCTACTCCCACCGCGACGAGTTCGGCCAGTGGGACCCGAAGAATCAACGCCCCGAGTTGTGGTCGCTGTACAACGGCCGTGTTCATGAGGGCGAGCACATGCGCATCTTCCCGCTCTCCAACTGGACCGAACTCGACATTTGGGCCTACATCGGCCGTGAGCAGATCGACATACCGGAGATCTATTTTTCGCACCAGCGGCGTGTCTTCGAGCGTGACGGCATGTTGCTCAGCGAAAGCGAGCACAACCCCTGCAAGGCAGGAGAGGTCGTAGCTGAGCGCACCGTGAGATTCCGCACAGTCGGGGACCTGACAATGACGGGGTGTGTTGAAAGCGCAGCCGACACCATCCAGACAGTCATTGAAGAAGTAGCTGTCGCTCGCGTGACCGAGCGGGGCGCCACTCGTGGTGATGATCGATTCTCTGAAGCGGCGATGGAAGACCGCAAAAAAGAAGGATATTTCTAATGGCGATGGATTTACTTCGCTTTGCGACCGCGGGATCGGTCGACGATGGAAAGTCGACGCTGATCGGGCGCTTGCTGCTCGACTCCAAAGCTATCTTTGAAGATCAATTGGAAGCCGTCGAGAACACCTCTAAGTCAAAGGGTTTCGACTATACCGACCTGGCGCTGTTGACGGACGGCTTGCGCTCTGAGCGCGAGCAGGGCATCACGATTGACGTGGCCTACCGCTACTTTGCTACGCCCAAGCGCAAGTTCATCATCGCTGACACCCCGGGTCACGTGCAGTACACCCGCAACATGGTGACTGGGGCCTCAACCGCCGACCTCGGCCTTGTCCTGGTGGACGCTCGTCAGGGGATGACCGAGCAGTCCCGGCGACACGCTGTGCTGCTCTCGCTGCTGCGGGTGCCGCACATGGTGCTCGCGGTCAACAAGATGGACCTCGTCGGCTACGACCAGGGCGTCTTCGACAAGATCCAAGAAGAGTTCACGTCCTTTACGAGCAAGTTGACGGTGCCTGACTTGGAGGTCATTCCGATCTCTGCGTTGGCAGGGGACAACGTAGTCACGCGCTCGGAGAACATGCCGTGGTATCAGGGCTCCTCGTTGCTGCACCACCTGGAGACCGTCTACGTCGCCTCAGACCGCGACCTCATCGACACGCGGCTGCCTGTGCAGTTCGTCGTCCGCCCCAAGTCGGACGCCTTCCACGACTACCGCGGGTATGCCGGCCAGGTGGCTGGTGGTGTGCTGCGCAAGGGAGATGAGGTCATGGTGCTGCCGAGCGGCCTGACCTCCACCATTGAGGGCATTGACCTGTTCGATCAGGAAATCGATGAGGCCTTCCCGCCGATGTCGGTGACAGTTCGACTCAGCGACGATCTGGACGTATCGCGTGGCGATATGATCTGTCGACCGAAAAATGCTCCTCGGGTGTCGCAAGACATCGACGCCATGATCGCCTGGATGGTCCCCGCGCCGTTGAAGACTCGCCGCAAGTTGGCCATCAAGCACACGACTCGCAATGCTCGCGCGGTGGTGAAGGACGTGCAGTACCGCCTCGACATCAACTCACTCCACCGTGACCAGGATGCGACCGAGTTGGGGCTGAACGAGATCGGGCGGGTGATGTTGCGCACGACACAGCCGTTGTTGTGCGATGACTACTCCACCAACCGGGCCACCGGCTCATTCATCCTCATCGACGAAGCCACCGGTGCCACCGTCGGAGCAGGCATGATTAACTCCTGACGCCGAAGCGTGCGCAATCCCTTTTCTGGCTGGTGCCGAATCTCTGTGCGTCGGGCTCGAGGTGCTTCGTCCCTGGCGGGTGAGGTTGTCTTGGCCGCCCCGTGACTATCAGATCGCAGACGTGTCGGCACGTCTTAAGGCCGCGTAGAGGTATATCGGGATGCATGGACGGTCAGGGAAAGAAGCGGCAGCGTGCAGCGCAGCGCTACACTGCCTATGGCGCTCACCGGTGGGGAGGATCTCTATGAATCGCCACGCTTTCGCGATCATGGCCCACGATCAGTTCGAGTTGACCGAATCACTGATTAAACTACTTGCGCACCCTCGGGCTGCGAGTGTCTTGCACCTCAATGTGGACAACGTTGCAGGAGTGCTGCATCGGCATCCCACCCTGGCACGTGCCCAACTGATCCCGCGCGTTCGGGTCCAGTGGGGGGCCTACAGTTTGCTGACGGTGCAACTGCGCCTGCTACGAGCCGCTCTGGACGCGGGCTGCGACTATGTGCACCTGCTCTCAGGCAAGGATCTGCCGCTGGCGCCTGTCTCGGACATTCTGGACTTTGTGGACTCCAGCGATGGCACCGAGTTCATCCACATCAATGCGTCGGCTCACACCGATCAGGTCAGCGAGAGGGTGTCGCGCTACTGGTCCGCCCGGCTGCTGCGCGGCAAGGTCGAGCGCGGCCCGTGGGGAGCAGCGCTGCGGGCCCCACAGCGAGGATTGGTCACGGCGCAAGGATTGCTGGGCGTCAACAGAAGTCTCCAGTGGGGCCGAACAGTGTCTTCGGGGTCCACGTGGTTTACCGTCACGGCCGAACTCGCACAGCATTTCGTCGATCATGAGACGTGGGCCAATCAACACCTACGCAAGACGTTCGTTCCAGAAGAGTTCTTCTATGCAACGATGGCAATGCATTCAGCGAGGCGAAGTCACATTGATCCAGGTGTTTCGGACTACGACGCGAATCTGCGACACATCAGGTGGCGTCCGCGCAACCGCGGCCATCCGCATACCTGGCGTATGAAGGATTGGCCAGAGTTGGCGTCCTCGCCCAATATGTTCGCCCGCAAATTCGATCTCACCGTGGACCGCGACATCGTTAACGCTGTGGTTGAGAGGGCTTCCCAAGGTGCCGCGTCGTGAAGGCTACGCTGGCACCTGCGCACAGGTGTCGTCGTGGTCGGCGGACTGCTAATGCATTTTCTAGGGCCGACAACAGGAGGACTGTATGAGGGTGTTCGTGACGGGCACCGAGGGGTACCTCGGATGTCTGCTAGCGCCGACGCTCGTGGCCGAGGGGCATGACGTCATCGGTCTGGACGCGGGCTTCTACAAGAGCGGTTGGCTCTATCACGGGTTGTCCTCCAGCCCACGAACGCTGATCAAGGACATGCGTGACCTCACGGTCGCTGATCTCGAAGGTATCGACGCCGTGGTCGCGATGGCCGAGTTGTCCAACGATCCCACTGGTGACCTGGTCGGGCCCATCACCTACGACATCAACCACAAGGGCTCGGCGCACGTGGCGAAGGTCGCCAAGGAAGCCGGCGTCGCGCGATTCGTCTACATGAGTAGTTGCTCCGTCTACGGAGTGGCTGACGGTGAAGTGGACGAGACCTCGCCGATCGACCCGCAGACCACCTACGCCGAGTGCAAGGCGCTGACCGAAGCCGACCTGGCGACGCTGGCGGACGCTTCCTTCCACCCCACGTCACTGCGCAACGCGACTGCGTTCGGTGCCTCTCCACGGCAGCGCTTCGACATCGTGCTGAACAATCTGGCCGGTTTGGCGTGGGTCGAGAAAGAGATCGCGATGACCTCGGACGGGTCGCCGTGGCGCCCGATGGTGCACGCCCTGGATATTGCCAAGGCGATCCGCAGGGTGCTCGCGGCACCAACCGAGCAGGTGCACGGTCAGGTGTACAACGTCGGCAGCAACGACAACAATTACACCGTGCGGCAGATCGCTGAGACGGTCGGCGCCGAGTTTCCTGGTTGCCGCGTGTCGTTCGGGCCGCCCAGTGCCGACAACCGCAGTTACCGTGTCAACTTCGACAAGGTTGCCGGAGATCTGGGCTTCACCTGCGACTGGGACCTTGCTGCCGGGGCGCGTCAACTGCATCAGGTGTTCCGGGCCATCGCACTGGATGCCGACACCTTCTACGGTCGGGGGCACACCCGGCTCAAGCAGATCCAGTACTTGCTCGACTCCGGGCAAGTCAATCCGCAACTGTTTTGGAACGAGGCACCCGTATGAAGTTCACCCCGACCGAGGTTGAAGGGTGCATGCTCATCGATCTGGCCGAGCACCCCGACGAGCGGGGATTCTTTGCCCGTGCCTTTTGCGCCGAAGAGTTCGCCGAGCACGGACTGGACACCCTCGTGGCGCAGGCCAATGTCGCCTTCAATCACCGAGCGGGCACGCTGCGGGGAATGCATCGCCAGCTGCCGCCACACGCGGAGGGCAAATTGGTTCGCTGCACTCGGGGCGCGATCGTCGACGTGGCCCTGGATCTGCGCGAGGACAGCCCCTCGTTCGGCGCGCGCGTCATGGTGGAGCTGACGGCGGAGAACCACCGGGCTCTCTGGGTGCCGCCGTACGTGTCCCACGGCTACCAGACGCTGGTCGACGACACTGAAGTCATGTATCAAGTCTCCGGGCCGTATGCGCCAGGGGCTGAGAAGGGGCAACGATACGACGACCCGGCGTTCGGGATCCCTTGGCCGCACGAGGTCACCATGATCTCGGACAAGGACCGGGACGCGCAGGACTGGAACGGGAGGCCGCTGTCGTGATTGTCACCGATACCTTGCTGGCTCGTCGGGCTGAGGAGGGCAGGCCGCTGCGGGTGGGCATCGCCGGCCCCGGCTTCATGGCCAAGGGTCTGATGAACCACATCATCAATACCGTCGCCGGGATAGAGGTGGCTGCGGTCTACGCCCGCACACCAGATCAGGCCACCGCGGCCCTAGAGTTGGCTGGCTGCGCGGGTGATGCGGTCCGACAGGTCGACACCGCATCACAGATCGACGTTGCCGCCGCCGAGGGGGTAGTGGCGATAACCGATGACATGGCCGCGATGACCTCGGCGGGTTGCCTCGACGCCGTGATCGACTGCACCGGCTCGGTGGAGTTCGGTACGCACCTGGCGCTGGCATCCTTGGCGGGCGGCAAGCACCTGGTGCTGATGAACGCCGAGGTCGATGCCACCGTCGGCACAGTGTTGAACGAGCGTTTCGAGGCTGCCGGGCTGGTCTACACCGGATGCGACGGTGATCAGCCTGGGGTGGAGATGAACCTGATCCGATACGTGCGTGGACTGGGCCTTCGGCCGCTCGTCGCGGGGAATATCAAAGGCCTTCAGGACCCCTATCGAAACCCGACAACCCAGGAGGGCTTCGCGCGTCAGTGGGGGCAGGACGCCCACATGGTCACCAGTTTCGCCGATGGTACCAAAGTCTCGGTTGAGCAGGCGCTGGTGGCCAACGCGGCCGGGTTTTCGGTGCATCAGCGAGGGATGCTGCAACGTGATCACCATGGACACGTGGACGAGTTGACAGGCATGTACGACATCGAGGAGTTGCATGAGTTGGGGGGAGCCGTCGACTACGTGGTGGGTGCCAAGCCCGGCCCGGGTGTCTACGTACTGGCCGAGCACGACGACCCCAAGCAACGGCACTACCTCAATCTTTACAAGTTAGGCGAGGGGCCCTTGTACAGCTTCTACACGCCATACCATCTGTGCCACTTCGAGGTCCCGAACACAGTGGCGCGGGCGGTCCTGCTCGGCGATGCGGCGATCAAGCCGCTGCCCGGACCTCGTCGGGTGGACGCGATCACGGTGGCCAAGACGGACCTGGCGGCCGGATCGACCTTAGATGCACGTGGCGGCTACACCTACTATGGCGAGGCCGAGAAGGCCCGGTTGGCCTACGACCAGCGACTTCTGCCGGTGGGATTAGCACAGGGGTGCGTACTGACCCGCGACATCGTCAAGGACGAGGCGATCTCCTACGACGACGTGACTGTCCCGCCTGGGCGATTGGCAGACGAACTGCGAGCCGAGCAGGACGCCGCGTTCGACGCTGAATGAAGACGCAGACCGACCACATGGCGGCATATGACTTCGCCGTCGTCGGCGGTGGCATTGTCGGGGTCGCTACCGCCCTGACCCTGCTGCGGCGGCGGCCCGGTGCGAGCCTCATCCTGGTGGAGAAAGAGGACTCGCTCGGCGTGCATCAAACCAGCCACAACAGCGGTGTCATCCATGCCGGCGTCTACTACAAACCGGGATCGTTGAAGGCGCGACTGTGCGCCGCCGGTGCCAGGCGCACCAGGGAGTTCTGCGACGAGCAGGGGATTGGCTATCGGGACACCGGCAAGTTGATCGTTGCCGCGGACGACGCCGAGGTCGTGCGTTTGGCTGCCCTACACGAGCGAGCGAGCATCAACGGTTTGGAATTGGAGCGTCTCGACGCTGCTGAGCTGCGTCGGCGGGAGCCCAAGATCACGGGGAAGGCCGCCCTGTTCTCACCCACCAGCGGCATCGTGGACTACGCCGAGATATGCCGCGGCATGGCCGGTCTGGTCCGCGCTGCGGGGGGAACGATCCGCACGGGTGCCCGGGTGTTAGACATGACCGAATCTCTGAGTGAGGTGCGGCTTGACGTCGAGGTCACGGAGGGGGCCGACGGCACGCACCGGCAGGTCCACCGCCACCGCGCCAAGCACGTCGTTGCATGCGCGGGCATCCAGGCCGATCGTCTTGCCCGGATGGCGGGCCTGGACGTCGATATCCAGATGGTGCCTTTCCGAGGTGAGTATTACCGTTTGCCACTCGACAAGAGCGACATCGTCAGCACGTTGATCTACCCCGTGCCCGACCCCGCACTGCCCTTCCTCGGGGTTCATCTGACCTTGACGATGGACGGTGGGGTGACCGTGGGGCCCAATGCCGTCCTGGGGTGGGCCCGTGAGGGGTATCCCAAACTCGCGCTCGA
The DNA here is from genome assembly GCA_038232855.1 of Actinomycetales bacterium. Classification (GTDB taxonomy): domain Bacteria; phylum Actinomycetota; class Actinomycetes; order Actinomycetales; family Dermatophilaceae; genus Ornithinicoccus. The sequence continues at coordinate 1,262 of JBBSNC010000107.1, read as the reverse complement.
CCGCGCCGACACCATAGAGTTCCTGCGGTATCCCGGCTTCTGGCGGCTAGCCAAAGGGCTCGTCCGCACCGGAGTGATGGAGCAGCGCAACTCGCTCTACAAGTCGGGATATCTCGACCTAGTACGCAAATACTGCCCCTCGCTTCAGGTGTCGGACCTGCAACCCCATCCGGCAGGTATTCGTGCTCAGGCGGTCCGAAGGGACGGCACCATGGTCGATGACTTCCTCATGTACTCCACCGATCGCATGCTGCACGTGTGCAACGCCCCCTCCCCCGCGGCAACCTCCGCGCTGCCGATCAGCGATCTCATTGTCGACAAAGTTCTGGACGGTCGGTCTTGAGTGAGCATTCCGGTAGGTGACCGGCACCGGGTTCTTCAGCGGATGGAGGTCTCATCCGGGGCATGGCCTGGCCGCAGGATCATTTTGTCCACGCGGAACGCCTCGGCATACGCCGATCGGCACTCGACTCCGCGCAACCGGGCTAAACTCAAGATGGTTTCGTAGTCCCACCAATCGCGCGCTCGCTGCGACACGTAGTGCCGATTGAGCACCTCCCACTTGCGATGCATCTGCTCCGAGGACAACGGCACGTACAGATTGGGCCTCAACGCGCCGAGGTCGCCGTCCCACTTGGGGATCTCGTATCGCAGGATCAGGTGGTTGCGGAAGGCAGTCGGCGCCAGTCGGCCGAGAATCGCATGGTCTTGATGCGCGTCGTCGGCGTGGGGGGTCAAGACCAGATCCCACGCATCGACAGACAACTGTCCGAGGTAGTCCTTCAGTGCGTCGAAGTCGGCTGGGAGCCGGGTGTCGCGAAGCTGCGCGATGTTCGCCGTGAGTTTGGCCGACCCCACCAAATCCGTCAGAGCGGAGCGCGACTCCTCAGCGCGCTGCGGGGTAGACGTGGCGACGAAGACGCCGAACTCGACCTCCGTCGGACGCCCGGTGAGCTCGAGAATGATTCCCCCGGCCCCGATCTCGATGTCGTCGCAATGCGCACCGAGTGCGAGCACCCGTAGCGGGGTAGTCGATGGCAGCAGGAGATCAAGCATTGTTACCGGTGCGGCGTGACTATCGGCAGGCTCACAGACGTCACCTCTTCGTCGTCCGGGGCAGCGAGCCACAACTCCCAGGGAGCCGGATGGTTCTTGGCAATGCGATCCAATTCCACCCGCTCTTTGACGGTGTCGGCCGGCATCCAGAAGCCGTCATACGGATAACTGATCACCTTACTATCCGCAGCCAGAGAGGTCAGCGT
>JBBSNC010000106.1:0-8784 GCA_038232855.1 Actinomycetales bacterium | reverse complement strand
TCCGCACCCCCGATTGGCACTGTCGGCTCGACATCTGCTCGCAACCAAATGCGAGGCATCGTCACGCGGATCGTGATGGACCCCGTGATGGCGCAAGTCGACATCCAAGCGGGACCGTTTCGGCTGGTGTCGCTGCTCAGCGCTGAGGCGGTGCGCGAGATGGGGCTGGAGGTCGGCGGCGTCGCAGTAGCTTCGATCAAAGCGACCCATGTGACGGTCGGCGTGCCGCAGTGAGATCGCTGATCGCCGCATGCGCGGTGCTCACCCTGGCCGCGTCGGGGTGTGTCAGCGTCAACGACGGCACGGTCACCATTTTGGCCGCCTCATCCCTCGCCGACGTCATGCCGCAGATCATCTCGCTAGCCGAGCAAGACCGGCCGGGCGAAGAGTTCGAGGTCTCGTATGCCGGTTCATCCCAGATCGTGCAACAGCTCAACGCTGGCGCTGAGGCAGACGTCGTCGTGTTGGCCGGCGAGGGACCGTTGGCGTCCCTGGATGCCGACGTGGACGTCAGCGAGCCGAGCATTGTGGCCACTAACGAACTGGCGATCGCGCTGGCGCCGGACAACCCCGGCGACATCATGACGCTGGCTGACTTCGCCCGCGATGACATCACCCTCGTGGTCTGCGCGCAGCAGGTGCCATGCGGGGACGCCGCAGCACAGATGTTTGTCAAGGCGGGAGTGGATCCAAACGTCGCCTCATTTGAGCCCGATGTGCGAGCGACGCTGTCGAAGGTCACCTCAGGCGAGGCAGACGTTGGCGTCGTCTATGTCACCGACGTCACCGATGGCGACCTACCGACGATCGCGGTGACCGAATCCGCCCAGGTGGTGAACGATTATCCGGCGCTGAGCGTCGGCGGTAGCCAGAGCGGGGCAGACTTCGTGTCCGTCTTGACCTCGGCCCAAGCACAAGAGGTCTTGGTCAAGGCCGGTTTCGGGGTTCGGTGAGTCTGACCACCACGACGAGCACCTCCCGAGGTGCCCGCAGATGGCCCTTACTGATTCCGGCCTGGATCGCGATTGGGGTGCTCCTCCTGCCGCTGATCGCGCTCCTCCTCACGGTCGATTGGGTGAATCTGCCCACCAATGTGTCGAGTCCGTTGGCCTGGCAGGCAGTGCGACTCTCCGCCGTGACAACCTCGATCACCCTCGTAGTGGTGGTGCTGCTGGGCACTCCCCTGGCATGGGTGCTGGCTCGCGGCGCGCACCGGCTGCTGCCCTGGCTGCGGGCGTTGGTCACGGTGCCCCTGGTGTTGCCGCCTGTCGTCGGCGGCGTAGCCCTGTTGGCTGCCTGGGGTCGCGGCGGGGTGCTCGGCGGGCCACTCGATGAGATCTTCGGGATCGCCATACCGTTCACCACGGTCGCGGTGATCATCGCCGAGGTGTTCGTCGCCCTGCCCTTCTACGTCATCTCCGTTGAGGGCTCGATGCGCGGTCTCGACGCCAGGTATGACGGGATCGCGGCCACGTTGGGGGCCTCACCAATGCGCACCTTCATGACCGTGGTGATTCCCCTGGTTGCCCCTGGGATGGCGGCCGGGGCAGCGTTGGCATGGGCACGAGCGCTCGGTGAGTTCGGAGCAACGATCACATTTGCCGGCAACTTCCCGGGTCGCACGCAGACCGTGCCGTTGGCTGTGTTCACGGCACTGGAGCAAGACCCGGATGCCGCGTTGGCGCTGTCGGTGTTGATGCTGGCCATCTGTGTTGTGGTGTTGGGGTCATTGCGCAGCCGGTGGCTGCCGTGAGGACTGCGTCGCGCACCGTGCTAGCTGCCGACATTGGCGTGCGGCGAGGCCAGTTCGAACTCGCCGCGGCGCTGCATCTGGAGCCCGGCACGGTCACGGCAGTGTTGGGGCCAAACGGATCAGGGAAATCCACGTTGCTCCTCGCCCTCGCCGGACTGCTTCCACTGACGACGGGACGCATCATCGGCGATAACCTGTGGGCGGACGCGGCGGCGGGGGTGCACCTGCCGGCTCAAGCACGGCAGGTCGGGCTGGTGCTGGCCGACCCCCTGTTGTTCCCGCACCTGTCGCTGCTGGACAACGTGGCCTACGGACCGCGCTCGCGCGGGATGGCCAAGGCGGCGGCTCGCGAGCGTGCTCGGGCCGAATTGAGCCGCCTCGGTCTTGCCGACATGGCTGATCGCAAGCCCGAAGCGACCTCGACTGGCCAGGCGCAACGGGTGGCGCTGGCCAGGGCGCTCGCCACCGACCCGGACCTGCTGCTGCTGGATGAGCCCTTGTCGGCCTTGGATCCGCATACCCGCTCGCGCACCCGTGCAGACCTGCACCACCGGCTGAGTGAGTTCGGGGGCGCGACGGTCATCGTCACCCATGACCCGTTGGATGCTCTGACCTTGGCCGACCGGCTCGTCTTTGTGGAGGACGGCCGCGTAGTTCAGGAGGACTCACCTCAGGCCGTGATCGCGCGACCACGCAGCCCGTACGTGGCGCGGATCGTCGGGTTGAACCTGCTGGCTGGCACCGCCCGGGTCAACGGCCAAGTCTTGGTTGACGTGGGCGGTGCAGTGGTGGTCACGGCGGAGACTCCCGATGACGTCGTCAATGGCGACAGGGTGTGGTTGACCATCGACCCGGCAGCCGTGGCGCTCTATGACTCCCCCGCAGCCGGCTCGACCCGCAACACGTGGCCGATGACGGTGCGCGAGGTGACGATTGCGGGGCAGCGAGCGCGGATCGGGCTCGAAGGCCCGCTGCCGTTGATCGCCGAGGTGACAACGGCTGCCGTTGCCGATCTCGGACTGATCGTCGGCCGAGCGGTGTATGCCGGGGTGAAGGCGACCGAGGTCGTGACCTACCCGGCATAGGGAGGCGAAGAAGCCCGCACACGCCTGAGATCGCAACAGTGCCGATTGCCGTCACGTCAGTCGCTACAGTCGAGGGATGGTCGTGCAGCGGGTGCTCCCCAGCGAAGAGGCTGAGGACTTGATGGCGCTTGTCCGGGAGATTGCCGCCGAGCAACTCATGCCCGCCGCAGATGCTGCCGAGGCGCAGGCGCGATTCCCGGCGGAGATCTTCTCGATGTTGGGGCAGAGCGGGTTGTTGTCGCTTCCCTACCCAGAGGAGCTCGGTGGTGGCGGTCAGGCCTATGAGGTCTACCTCCAGGTGTTGGAGGAGATCGCCTACGCCTGGATGTCCGTCGGGGTCGGCGTCTCGGTTCACTCGCTGACCTGCTTCCCGATCGCGACGTTCGGCACCCGGGAGCAGCAGGAGAGGTACCTACCGGGAATGCTCTCTGGCGACCAACTCGGCGCCTATTGCCTCTCTGAGCAGCAGGCTGGCTCCGACGTCGCGGCGATGCGCACCCGCGCGGTCGAAAGAAACGGCGGGTATGTCGTCTCCGGCACCAAGTCGTGGATCAGCCACGCCGGCCATGCCGACTTCTACTCCAGTTTTGTGCGGACCAGCGATGAGGGGCCGGGGGGCCTGTCCGCCATGTTGATCCCGGCCGACGCTGAAGGCATCAGTTTCGGAGCCCCCGAGCGCAAGATGGGCCTGGCGTGCGACCCCGTGGCAGATGTCATTTTCGACAACGTGTTCGTCGAGGCTGACCGGCTGGTCGGGGAGCCGGGGCAGGGCATGACCATCGCCCTGGGCGCCCTGGACTCCGGCCGGATGGGTATTGCGGCCACCGCCACCGGACTGGCTCAACGAGCGCTCGATGAAGCGACGGCATACGCAATGGAGCGCGAGCAGTTCGGCAAGCCGGTCATCGCCAACCAGGGCCTGGCCTTCATGCTGGCCGACATGGCCGCTGCGGTGGGGGCCTCACGCGCCTCCTACCTGCACGCCGCTCGGTTGCGCGACGCCGGCCAGCCGCACAGCCTCGAAGCATCCATCGCCAAACTCGTCGCCACCGACGCCGCGATGAAGGTGACCACCGACGCGGTGCAAGTCCTCGGCGGATATGGGTACACCCAGGACTTCCCCCTGGAGCGGTTCATGCGTGAAGCCAAGGTGACCCAGATCTTTGAAGGCACCAATCAGATCCAACGGCTGGTCATCTCACGCCAGCTGCAGAAGAAGTAGTCCGTACCCCCGCAAGTCAGCGAAAGAGAGACAGCGTGCAGATCACCTCAGATGTCGTCGCCCTGGTTACCGGAGGCGCCAGCGGATTGGGCGAAGCGACAGCCCGGCGAATCCTGGAGGACGGCGGGTCGGTCGTCCTGGTCGACCTGCCGGGCGGACGTGGCGAAGAACTCGCTGCCGATCTAGGCGACCGGGCCGAGTTCTCCCCCGCCGACGTGCGCGATGAAGATCAGGTCCGCGCTGCTATTGCGGTGGCCAGGGAGTTGGGCACGCTGCGGATTGTGGTGAACTGCGCAGGCGTTGCTACGCCTGGACGCATCCTGTCCAAGCGCGGCACCCTGTCGCTGGAGGACTACCGCACCGTGGTCGAGATCAATCTGATCGGCACGTTCAACGTGATGAGACTGACCGCGGAGTCGATGGTCGAGAACGACCCGCTCGACGGTGACCGTGGGCTGATCGTGATGACCGCATCGGTGGCTGCCTACGACGGCCAGATCGGGCAGGCGGCATACGCCTCGTCCAAGGGCGGCATCGTCGGGCTCAACATCACCGCCGCCCGCGACCTCGCCGACAAGGCCATCCGCGTGATGACCATCGCACCCGGTGTCATGCAGACCCCGATGATGGACGGGCTGCCCAGCGAAGTGAAGGACAGTCTCGAATCGCTCGTCCCACACCCGTCGCGGCTCGGCAGGCCCAGTGAGTATGCCGCACTGGTTGCTCATCTGGTGTCGAACCCGCTGCTGAATGGCGAGGTCATCCGCCTCGATGGCGCCTTGCGGATGCCCCCTCGCTAGATCGACTGCTCGGCCCCTCGGCAATCCGAACGACGGTCATTCCGCTGCTCGATCGGGGGCTATCCAGGCGCGATAACGCCGCTGGGGCCGCATCCAATGAGATGACATCACCGATGAGTTGGCCTGGGTCGAGCAGCCCGTTGGCGATGGCCGCAAGCATCGGCGGGTAGTCCTGCGCAGGCATGCCGTGCGAGCCGTAGATCTCCAACTCGTGTGCGACCACGCGATCCATCGGGAGCGGCGGGGTGGCAGCCTGGGCCAACAGCAGACCTACCTGCACGTGTCTGCCACGCCGACGCAGACTGCATACCGAAGCCACTGCTGTGGACGGTATGCCGAGCGCGTCGATGGACACGTGGGCGCCACCGAGCTGTTGTATCTGTTCGGCCACTGTGTCGTTTGACGTGAGCAGCACTTCTGCACCGAGCGCCTGCGCCCGCCCGAGCGCCTCGGTGCTTCGATCCACCGCAATGACCCGGGCCCCGAGCGCCACGCCAATCATCACCGCAGACAAACCAACGCCGCCGCAACCAAACACCGCCAACCACTGGCCCGGCGCGATCCGGCCATGCACGGTCAGCGCGCGGTATGCCGTGGCGAAGCGACACCCCAACGACGCTGCGGTCACGTCGTCGATCTCGTCCGGCAGCGCCACCAGATTGAAGTCCGCTGCGTGCAGAGCCACCTGCTCGGCGAAGGACCCTGGACCACTGAAGCCGGGCTGCGTTTGGGTGGGGCACACCTGTGCCTCGCCGGCCAGGCACAGCCCACATGCTCCGCACCCGCAGACGAACGGCACACTCACCCGATCGCCCACCCGCCAGCGACGCACCAGTGAGCCGGCTTCGATGATTCGACCAGCCAACTCGTGCCCAGGGATGTGCGGCAACGCCACCGGGTCGTGACCCTTCCAGGCGTGCCAATCGGATCGGCATACCCCACTCGCGCCGACCGCCACCACGACACCAGCGCGTGGGCACACCGGATCGGGCGCGTCGACCAGTTCGGGCAGTGCGCCGTAGGACTGATACTGAACGGCCTTCACCGCCTCAGGGTAGGCAGTTGTCCCCGCCACCGAGGCATTCTGTTGTGTCGCGCTTCCTCATTGCGTCGGGCACCATGCGCCGGAAGACTCTGCTAATGGCCCTTCGACTTCGCCCATTCATTGCTCTCGCAAACCCAGTTCTGGGACTCAGCACCCCGCTGCCGACACAAGCCAGATCAAGCGACTGGACGCTCAGCTGACATCGTCCAACCCGAGGACCGTCTTTTAAAGGTTTGGCCGCACCGCATCGGCTCGACAGCGCAGGCCCCGTGGCCGTCAGCAGCAAGGGCCGGGAGCATGCGGGCCCCGTCACCGACCAATCCTCGACACCGCTGAACGCGCACCATCCCTGCTGACGATGGAAGATCGGGGCATCCATACCGCTCCACCCCTTCGATCGATCAGAGGTCACCGTGTTGCACGACAACATCGCAGACTTGGTTAGTGTTCTTGTCACCGCATCTGCGGCATACGTGTGGCTAGTGATGCTGCTGCGGGTCAGTGGCAAGCGCACCTTGGCCCAACTGAATGCCTTCGACTTCATCGTGACCGTGGCTCTGGGATCGATTCTGGCCAGCGTAGCGCTGACTGAGTCGGTGGCGTGGACCGAAGGTGCCCTCGCGTTGGCGGTATTCACGGCTCTTCAGTTCATCAGCGCGTGGGCAGCCACCCGACTTGCCTGGGTGCGCACCATTCTGACCTCGCAGCCCACCCTGCTGCTTCGCGATGGTCAGATGCTGCCCGACGCGCTGCTGCGGGAGCGGATCGACGAGGACAGTCTTTGCGCAGCGGTTCGCAGCAGCGGTATAGGTGGCTTGGAATCCGTTGCGGCAGTCGTGCTGGAGACGGACGGCACGCTCAGCATCATCCCCAGAGCCGACCTCGGCAGCGGTTCGGCACTTCGAGGCATGAGCTGATCGTGGGTAGTTCAGCCGCGCAGGTGCTCCACCGGACGCATGGCTGCACCGGTCTCGGCAACGGTCTTGACGCCGCGGCCCACGCTCGGGACGAGGGCGACGGAAGCGCGCTCGGCGGGGGTCTGGCGCACGCGGCCCAGGGCGTAGAGGGCGGTACCGGACAGTGCGACCAGGGAAATAGCAGCGATCATGTGAAGTGCTCCTTGTGAGTTGAGTTGTGGTTTATGTCCCCCTGTGGGGTGATGCAGCTCCTACCCTCCACGACTCATAACGTAAGCACAAGTCACTTTTAGTCACGTTTTTATGTAAGCATTGCTACATGTTCAATCCCGATCATCTGCTGACCTTGCAAGCCGTCGTCGAAGAGGGGACCGTGCTCGGCGCCGCGGATCGGCTCGGGTGTACCCCGTCAGCCGTGAGCCAACAACTGGGCCGCCTTCAGCAAGAGGTGCCGCAGCCGATTATGCGGCGCCGAGGACGGGCCAATGTGCCCACGGACGCTGCTGCGGTGCTCGTGCGACTGGCCCAGCAGATGCGGGATCTCGATGAGCGCACGCGCTCGGAGTTGGAGATGCTGGACGGTCACGTCTCCGGCTCGTTGACGCTGGCCGGATTCCCCACCGGGTTCCGGGGGTTGCTCATTCCGGCTGCCATAGCCCTGCGCGAGCAACACCCACACCTGGTGGTCACATTGCACGAGCTCACCCCACACGAAGCGGTAGCAGCGGTGCGGCGTGGTCAGGTCGACCTGGCCCTCGTCCACGACTGGACAGATCGGCACGTTCGGCTGCAACACGGGGTCGTGGACCGGCCGATCGGGCTCGACCAGGTGGACTTGGTGGTGCGCACAGACCACAACTTTCCCGTGGGCCCTGACGGAATCGACTTCGCCGAACTCAACGATCAGGTCTGGATCGATGAAACCCCCGGCGTCTTCAGCGACTGGTTGCTGCAGTCCTTGGACTCGCATCGCCTTGCCTATCGCATCGGGGCAACGGTGGAGCACCTGGCCATCCGACTCCGCCTCGTCCTGGAGGGTTTCGGCATCTGCCTCCTCCCACGGTTGGGCCGTGGGGATCTGCCGCAGGGTGTGCTCGCTCTCCCGTTGAAAGGGGCACCCACCAGACGCCTGTATGCGGTCCATCGCGACGCAAGTGGTCAGCGACCCGACGTCGAAGCGGCTCTGCGCCTGATCGAACAGAGCTGGCAGGCAGAAGTCAGCACCTCGTAGCTCTGCCACCAGGTGCTGGACTGCCGGCGTAGCAGGCAGAGCCCGGCATAGAGTTCCCGCCGCACAACCTGTCTCCCGGAGGGATCCTCTCGACGCTACTGAACTAGAGGTCAGTCCGCGTAGATAGTGCGGGCGGGCACCGGGTCTTTCAGAAAAGTGATTCTCTGTAGCCGCTGCTAAATAGTTCACTCAGTTAAATAGTTCACTTAGTGAAGCACTCGGGCGCGTGACCTTCGTTAATGGAGCAGTCTAACTTCAGGCAGTAGAGCCAATCCACGGTGCAATGCTTCACCGGGATAGGCGAAGATTTCCGGCGCGCTAGGCTTTACCGGTTCTGCTCCCCAGCGGAATGGAGTCAGGAGACCGCCTGATCACCACACTGACGTTGGGTGGCAAGCAGCGCGGCTAGAGCTTCGGCCCCCTCACCGAGCTTCGCGATGAAGGTCTCGATGTCACTCGTCTGCGTTCGATGCGAGCTCACCAAGAACTCGTAGTGCTCGTGCAGCGGCGTGTAGTTGATGGAGATACCACCCGGGCTGGTCGGCGCGAACGCCATACCGACGATCTGCTCCTGATCACCGATGCTCGAGGTAGACAAGAAATCCGTCTTAAGCCGGCTCCATCCGGCATCCTCGACCATCGGCAGCCTCCGGTCTCTCGCGGTGGCCATCAGCGCCAGACCGGTGAGGTGACGGTCGATGCCCTGACCGGTCTTGCACGCTTTGATCCAT
>JBBSNC010000105.1:0-8835 GCA_038232855.1 Actinomycetales bacterium | reverse complement strand
TCCACCTTGCAGCACCGGGATCATGACGACGTCTATGCGGTGGGCGACTGCGCGCACTTCATGCCACATCCGCTGCCGCGGATCGGGGTGTATGGGGTCCGGCAGGGGCCGGTGCTGCTGGGCAGTCTGATCGCACGGACCGTTGGCGAGCGGCTCCCGGACTTTGAGCCACAGGGGCAGGCGCTTCAGGTGCTAGATCTCGGCGGTGGCCAAGGGTTAGCGGTACGAGGGTCGGCATGGTGGTTGGGACGCAGTGCGCTGTGGCTCAAGCGGTGGATCGATGCTCGGTGGCTGCGGCGCTACCAACAGGATTAGCGTCCCGGCAACTGATGAGGTGCTTCAGCACGCCTGGGATCCATCCGGTTTCGCCGCGCATCCAGCGGGCAGCCACCAAACTGCGGGGCACGACGATGAACGCGCTGCGAGGGCCTTCGGCCAGCCCGATGTCGGTGCCGAACACGTCGTATCCCTTGCTCGGTGACGCCCACGTCGTCGAGCTCGACCTCGATTTCGAGTGTGGCCTCGACCGGCTCGCTGGGTGTCTTGTGGCTGAAGAATCCCAAAGGGGGAGCCTATCCGCGCCGGAGTCGACCTTCGAGCGATTGACCCAATGAGGACCCAACGAGCAAGCCCAGCGCGATGGCACAGATCACAGCCACCACGTCGAGACCTGCCTGCAAGACATCGCCTTGATCGGCGACCAGTTGTGAGACCCCCAGCAGGCCCAAGCTTCCCGGCACCAACAGCCAGAATGCTGGTAGGAACAGCACCAAGCGTGCGAGCCGAGGGCGCAACGTCGCTACCACCGTGGCCGCCAAGCTCGCCGCAATAGCCCCGAAGAGCCCGCCGAGAGCGGCCGACCCCAGGTGGTGTCCAAACGCCTGTGCGAGAAAGGCCAGCACCAACACCAGCAGCACCCAAGGCAGCATCCGCACCGGCACGCTTTCCATCAGGCAGATCCCCAAGCCGATGAGCAACAAACCGACCGGGGCCGCCCACCAGCCGACCTCATCGACCCGCACATTGACCATCATCGAAGCAGGCACGCCGAGCGCGGTCGTCGCTGCAATGAGGCCCAACGCGAACAACCCCAAGTTCACCAACCCGAAAATGACTCGGGAGGAGCCGGCTTGCATCTGCCCGGCGGCGAGCTCCGACATACCAGTCACAATGACCGCCCCCGGCAGCAAGACGGCCAACGGAGGCAGCACCGTGCGCAACGGACCCTCGATCCACCCTGCATTCGCGGTACCAAAAACGATGGCGGTGACGAGGAAGGCGGCAATGGTGGGCAACAACGTCGTCAGTACGTTAGCTCGTTGGGCCATCGACATCAGTGCCGCGACCACGATTGCGCAGCTGGCAACGACCAGCAGGTTGGCCCAGCCCGGTTGGAGAATGAGCCCGATCCCGACGGCAATCATGATCAGGGCGACTTTGGTCAGCCACAGCGGATAGCGAGGGGCCAGCCCCCGCAGCGACGACAGTTGGTCCAGCGCATCGCGTGGGGTGAGGTCTTCGTGGACCAGTTGATATCTGATCCGCCGCACGTCGCTGGCCTGGTCGAGCCGCAACGGTGCGGTCACAGACTCGTAGGTCGAGGCAGCGCCGCTGCTCAGTGACAGGCTGAGATTGGTCGGTCCCGCACCGACCTGAATGCGCGGATACCCCAACCTGGCGCCGACCTCCCGCAATTCCTTCTCGATCTCGTGCACCGGCTGACCGGTGGCGATCATCGCGGTGCCCAGATAGGCGAGCAGTTTGCGGGCGTCGACCTCATGGCCTGCACCCTGCTCGCTTACCTCGCTCACACGGTCAGTATCGGCCACCACGGCACCTGCTGCCGAGACTGAGGGGTGCCCCGCCCCCCGGGGCGTCCTAGGCTGCGACCGACTTCGGCAGGCGACCGGTCGACTTCTTGTAGGCCGCTGTTGACTGCCGGTTCACCATGACCCGGGTCAGTTGCACGATCGCGCCGGATACGAGTGCGAAGGCGATGGCCTCGCCCCAATCGATGTCGGGGTCCTCGGGGTTCGTCGGAGAGTCACTTCCGGTGACGAACTTCCAGACGCCTTCGGTGATCTTCTTGGCCATGATGCCGCCGCCGATTGCGGCGCCGGTCGTGGCTACACTCCAGAGTTTTTCACCCATTGTGCGTCCTCCTTAAAGGCTGAAGTTACCGGCAAGGTCGGACACATCGATCCCGAGCTTGTCCAGCATGCCTTTGTGCTCGTTGGTGTCTACCTTCTCGGGCAGTTCTTTGTCGGCCTGAGAAGCCTTGTCGGTCTCGCCGCGATCCTTGAGCGTGGAAATGATCTTCTGCTTGTCGATCTCCATGAGATTCTCCTGGCGTGGGGGCGCCCGCGCAAACCCGGGACGCTTACGCTGTAAACTTACGCCGGAAGTTTGAGGGTCGCAACAGCAGCAACTCAACATCAGCTGGCCCGTCACCACCCCATCTTCCGCGACGGCCGAGCGCCGATAAGACTGTCGCAGTCAACGATCGCCATGGAGGGATACATGAGTACAACACCAGTGGCCGTGTCGGCGGCCGTCGCCCCGGCCTACCCGTACGGCTTCCTCGACGACTTTGATCCCGCCTAGGGCACGAGGTAGTCGGCGTCGCGGGCATCGGTGATGAGCATGTGCCCAGGCGCATGCGTGATAGCCAGTTCCGGCTTGGACTCCATCACCATGGCCTGAGGTGTCACGCCGCAGGCCCAGAAGACGGGCACGTCGCCGGGCTCGAGGATCGGCTCGTCACCAAAGTCCGGGTGGTCCAGTGATTCGATCCCGATGGCACCCGGGGCGCCGATATGCACCGGAGCGCCATGCACCGAGGGATAACGGCTGGAGATCCGGACCGCATCGGCCACCTGAGCAGCAGGTATGCCGCGCATCGAGACCACGAGCGGGCCGGCCAGCGAGCCAGCGGGGCGGCACCGGGTGGAGGTGCGATACATGGGCACGTTGCGGTCGGCACTGAGGTGTCGCAGGGGGATGCCCGCCGCCAACAGGGGGTGCTCGAACGTGAACGAACACCCGATCACGAACGTCACGAGGTCATCGCGCCAGACGTTTCGCGCGTCGGCTATCTCCTCGACGAGTTCACCACTCTTGAACACGCGGTACAGCGGCACATCGCGGCGGATGTCGCAGTCTTCAGCGCTGAACACCGCGCCCCCCGCGTCGGCCCTGACGGAGCCGGCATCGATGACGTCCAACACCGGGCACGGCTTGGGATTGCGTTGGGCGAAGAGCAGCATGTCGAAGGCCAACGCCTGCGGCACAGCGATCACGTTGGCCTGCGCATAGCCGTTACACCAACCGGAGGTTGGCACGCTGCGGTCAGCTGCAAACCGCTCGCGTGCCGCTGCGGGAGTCATGTCACTGCGCTGCTGGGGGCTCAGCTCATCCACCGGAAGGTGACCTCCTGACCCGGTTGCAGTTGGGCGGCGCGATCCACATCGCCCGACGAGACGACGCCGATCACCGGATAGCCGCCGGTCACCGGGTGGTCGTTCATAAACAACACGGGTTGGCCATCTGGCGGCACCTGGATCGCTCCGCGCACCATGCCCTCACTCGGCAGTTCCGCATCGACCTGCGCCGGCACTCGAGTCAGTCCATCACCATGCAGGCGAAGGCCAACCCGGTTGCTGCGCTCAGAGACCGTCCAGACCGGATCACTCAACTGCTTACCGGATTCAAACCAGTCCAGGCGCGGACCTGGCAGCACGATCAGCTCAACCCGACCCGCCGCGGGCAGCGGCACTGGAGCCACCTCGAGGTTCGGGTAGGGCCCGTCGTAGTCGCCGACGGTGAGCAGGTCACCAGCCTGGATCGGCTGCGGGCCGAGACCGGCGAGGGTGTCGGTGGACCTGGATCCCAGCACGGCAGGCACGTCCCAGCCGCCGCGCACGGTGAGATAGGTCCGCGACCCGGCGGCCGGCATACCGAGGCGCAGTTCTTGGCCGTCGCGCAGTTCGAGCAGTGCCGCATGCGCGACTGACTGACCATCCACCTGCGCGTTCGCATCGGCACCAGTCAGCGCGACAGTCATCACCCCATGAGCGCGTGCCACCACCCCTCCGAACACAGTTTCAAGTGCGGCAAGCCCTTCGCCATGTGCCACCAGCCTCGACCCCAGTTCGTATGCGGTCCGGTCCGCCGCACCGGATCGGCCCACCCCGATCGCAGCCCAGCCGAGCCGGCCAGCATCCTGCAGCAGGGCTAGCGGGCCGGTCTCGAGGATCTCTAACGCGCTCATCCGGCATCTCGCTGAACGAAGCGGATGCGGCTTCCTGGTTGAAGCAGGGACGGGGGCTCACGGTCGACGTCCCACATGACTTCGTCGGTGTGCCCGAGCAACTGCCAGCCACCCGGCGACTCGCGGGGATAGACCGCGCTGAACTCGCCGGCCAGGCCGACCGCTCCGGTGGGCACCTTCGTGCGTGGTTCTGAGCGTCGAGAGACCTTCAGCCGCGGGTCGCCGCCGGCCAAATAGGCGAACCCTGGGGCGAAGCCGAAGAAGGCCACCGTCCAGTCCGTGCCGGTGTGTGCCTCAATCACCTCGGCTGTGGAAAGCCCGGTGGCGTCGGCCACCTCGGCCAGATCCTCCCCGTCATAGGAAACCAGGATCTCGACCGGCTCAGTTGAACCTTCGATGCGCACGTCCTCGATGTCGTCGGGGACGGGCAACTGAGCAGCCACCTCGACTGCGGTCCGTCCGAGCGCCGCCAGATCGATCGTGCTGTCGGTTGAAGTCGAAGCGTGGTAGATCAGCACGGTGCGGGCAGCGGGCACCACGTCGGCGACGTGCTCCCACGGGCCGTCTGCGCCCCTCATTCGATCTGCCAGCGCAGCGTGGAGGGCCACAGCCGAGGCGAGGTCTTCGACTTCGATCAACACCGCCGCCTCGCCCATCGGCAACGCGCGTGCCTCGATCACGACTGGCTCACGAACGGCTTGATCTCCACCCCAGCAGAGCGTAGCGCCGCAGCCACCGCAGCAGCCATTTCCACAGCGCCCGGAGAGTCTCCATGGGTGCAGATGGACTGGGCGCCGACCTCGATCTGCGTGCCGTCCGCGCACTCGATGCTCCCCTGTGTCGCCAGGCTCACCATCCGCGCGGCCACCTCATCGGGATCATCCAACAAGGCGCCCGTTCGCCCGCGAGGCACCAGCAGCCCCTGGCGGGTGTAACCGCGATCCGCAAAGGCTTCCGTCACCGTGGGCAACCCGCGGGCTCGGGCCAGCCGCAGCGAGGCAGCGCCGCTCATGCCCATGATCGGCAGGCTCGAGTCGTATGCCGACACGGCCTCGACCAGCGCGCTCGCCTGATCCTCGTCGCCGATCACCGCGTGGTACAGGGCCCCATGCGGCTTCACATACTGCACCCGGGTGCCTGCGACCCGACACATCGCGTCGAGTGCGCCGAGTTGATACAGCACGTCTGCGGTGAGCTCGGCCGGATCCATCGCGATGTATCGCCGACCGAATCCGGCCAGGTCGCGATACCCGACTTGGGCGCCGATCACGACCCCTCGCTCAGCGGCCGCCGCGCAGGTGCGCTGCAGCGTTAGCGCGTCGCCGGCATGGAACCCGCAAGCCACGTTGGCACTGGTGATGATGTCGAGCATCGATTCGTCATCGCCCAACTGCCAGGTGCCAAACGACTCACCGAGGTCTGCGTTGAGGTCAATCTGCGTTGTCTTCATGCCCGAATCACATCGTCTTTGGCTGGGTGGGGGGACGCCCGAGATCGCGAGCTTTGTCGGCACGTCAGGCACCTGAACTGCCACGCAGCGCACGCCCAGTTCCTGCTCCCCCTCGTCGACCGCATAGCCGTGCTCGGCGGCCCAGTCCAGAGATGTGAGGAACGCATCGGTGCTGGTGATGGTGGTGTCGGTATGCGCCGGCATGCCCGTTCGCTTCAGGAGGTCGCGAACGTCTTCGCGGGGCATCGTTGCCGTGATCGGCAATGGTTTCGAGCAGCGTGAAGGCGCGCTGGATGGATTGCACTCCACCGGGGCGTGCGGTGATGGCCGTAGCGGGTTGGGACATAAGACTCCAAACATCGGTTGATCCCCCAGTTTCGCATGGCGGATAGATACGTTGAGTTAGCGGTACATCCAATCCTGCGTAGACTTTCCACCTGGCAGATAGTAATATCCACATGACGGAACCGACGGAGAGAGAATATGGCCAAGACGAGTCCCGGCTACGCCATCACAGTCCGCGTTGAGGCTCCCTCAGCAACGGGTGCCACCAGCGGGCTAGTCGCCGCAGTCAGCAACGCAGGCGGCTCCCTGACCGCTCTCGATGTCGTCGAGTCGCGCGCCGACCGCGTGGTGGTGGATGTCACCTGCGACGCTACGGATGCGGCACATGCCGAGCAGATCAATCAGGCACTCGCAGCTGTGGAGGGGGTCACCGTCCGCAAGGTGAGTGACCGGACCTTCCTGCTACACCTGGGCGGCAAGCTCGAAGTCAACCCCAAGGTCCCGCTGAAGCATCGTGACGACCTCTCCCGCGCGTACACCCCAGGTGTGGCCCGGGTGTGCATGGCAATCGCCGAGAACCCTGCAGACGCTCGCCGCCTCACCATCAAACGCAATACCGTGGCTGTTGTCACCGACGGATCGGCAGTGCTTGGGCTGGGCAACATCGGTCCTGCTGCTGCGCTGCCTGTGATGGAGGGCAAGGCAGCGCTCTTCAAGCAGTTCGCGGGGGTCGACGCCTGGCCGGTGTGCCTGGACACCCAAGACAGCGAAGAGATCATCATGATCGTCAAGGCGCTCGCTCCGGTGTATGGCGGAGTGAATCTGGAGGACATCAGTGCGCCTCGGTGCTTCGAGATCGAGCGTCGGCTGCGTGCCGAGTTAGACATCCCGGTGTTTCACGACGATCAGCACGGCACCGCGATCGTCGTGCTTGCCGCTCTGGTCAATGCCCTGCGGGTGGTGGACAAGAAGATCGAAGACATCTCCGTGGTGGTCAGCGGCGTTGGTGCCGCAGGTAATGCCATCGTCCAGTTGATCCGCGCCGAGGGCGTGCAGGACATCGTGGCCTGCGGTCGAGGTGGGGCGGTCCATCGCGGCCAGGAGAATCTGGACCCAGACCGTCAATGGATCGCGGATCACACCAACGCCGAAGGCAAGACGGGAACTCTCAAGGAGTGCCTGGTTGGCGCCGACGTTTTCATTGGGGTCTCCGCGTCGAATCTGCTCGACGGTGACGACATCGCCGCCATGGCGGACGATGCGATCGTGTTTGCGATGGCCAACCCTGACCCCGAGGTCGACCCGGTCGTCGCTCGTCAGCACGCCGCAGTGGTGGCGACCGGCCGCAGCGACTTCCCCAACCAGATCAACAACGTGCTGGCCTTTCCCGGATTCTTCCGCGGCATGCTCGATGCCGGCGCCAGCGAAATCACCCTGGAGGTGATGCTCGCCGCAGCGGTGGCCATCGCAGATGCGGTGAGCCCCAAAGAACTCAACGCCAGTTACATTGTGCCGTCGGTCTTCGACCCTGACGTCGCCCCTGACGTCGCTTCAGCAGTACGCAAGGCCGCCGAGGCAGGGATGAGATCGAGCGCGGAAGCAACCAACTCACCAACATGAAAGCGGAGGCAGCACCCGTGGGAGTCGAAATCAGCGGTGGCGACACCGGCATCGAAGGCCAGGACGAGATCCTGACGCCGGAGGCGTTGGACTTTGTGGCGACGTTGCAACGCACGTTCGGCGCTCGACGAGACGAACTGTTGGCGGCGCGCGCCACCCGGCAGGCCGAGGTCGAGCGCACACATCGTCTCGACTTCCTGCCCGAGACGCGGGATGTTCGCACGGGTGATTGGTCGGTCGCCGCGGCCCCGGAGGACCTGCTTGACCGACGCTGTGAAATGACGGGGCCGACCGACCGCAAGATGACCATCAACGCGCTCAACTCCGGTGCTCGGGTGTGGCTGGCCGACATGGAAGACGCCAGCACACCCCACTGGGGGAACGTCGTCGGCGGACAGGTCAACCTTCGCGACGCCATCAGGCGCTCGATCAGTTTCACCAACCCCAAGGGCAAGGAATACTCCTTGCGCACCGACCAGGGGTTGGCCACCATCGTCATGCGACCCCGCGGGTGGCACATGGACGACAAGAATCTGTTGATTGACGATGCTCCCAGCGTTGGGGCCCTCGTCGACTTCGGTCTGTACTTCTTCCACAATGCCGCGGAGTTGCTGGAACGAGGCAGCGGCCCCTACTTCTATTTGCCCAAGATGGAGTCGCACCTCGAAGCCCGTCTCTGGAACGACGTCTTCGTGCACGCCCAAGATGCGCTCGGCATACCGCAGGGGTCGATCCGCGCCACCGTGCTGATCGAGACCATCCCGCACGAGAGCGGCGTCTTCGGCTTCAAATGCTTCTTGCTGCATTCGGGAGTAGATGAGTTCCCACACCTGGATGGCGAGCAGTTGCTCGAGGCCATGCGCGAGATCGCCTCCTTTGCCGGCCTGCTGAACGTGCACGCCGAAGATGAGCAGATCATCGAGAGCGCTCCGCAGTCGCAGTTTCCCAGCACTCACTACGAGGACTTTCTGGCCTCGAGGCCCAGAGATGCCGAGAACCTCGCGATCGCTCATGTCATAGCAGGAGCCATCGAGACCGGGTGTCGGGTGCACATTCTGCACGTCTCCAGCGCCGAGGCACTCCCGCAGATTCAGGCCGCGAAGGCCGACGGCGTGCAGATCACGGCCGAAACCTGCCCGCACTACCTCACCTTGCGCGCGGAGGACATCCCGGACGGTGCGACCCAATTCAAGTGTTGCCCACCGATCCG
>JBBSNC010000104.1:0-8912 GCA_038232855.1 Actinomycetales bacterium | reverse complement strand
TGCGGGCCGTCTGGGTGCAGGGCGCTGGCGAGAGGGGTTTGTGCGCCGGGGGTGACATCCGCGCAGTGCGCGACGCGGTCATCAGTGATGACCTCGAACTGGCCATGCATTTCTTCACCCACGAATACCGTCTGAATGCCACCGTTGCCGACTACCCCAAGCCCTACGTCGCCTGGATGGACGGCGTCGTGATGGGCGGCGGGATCGGGATATCGGGCCACGGCTCGCACCGGCTGGCCACCGAACGCACGCGGCTGGCGATGCCGGAGACGATCATCGGCTTTTTCCCCGACGTCGGCGCGATGTGGCTGCTCGCTCGAGCCCCTGGCGAGTTGGGGGCACACATGGCGCTGACCGGCACGACCGTCGGCGGTGCAGACGCGGTGCTGCTGGGTCTGGCCGATCACGTCGCCCCCTCCGCGTCAAAGGATCAGATGTATGCCGATCTGGCCCGCTCCGCAGACCGCCTCAGTAACGAGCAGTTGCGGCTGTGGACCCCCCAGGAACCTGCGGCACCGGACCCCGGCAGCGCCCTGGAGCCGCACCGCGAGTGGATCGATGAGTGTTTTGCAGGGGTCGACGCAGCGGTCATCGTTGAGCGACTGCGGGCCCATGCAGACCCCCGGGCCGCTGAGGCCGCGTCGCTGATCGAGCAGCGCTCGCCGCATTCGGTGGCATTGACATTGGAAGGACTGCGACGTGCCGAAACGATGAGCCTGCAGGAGGTGTTTGCTCAAGACGTGCTGTTGGCCCGGGCCTGCGCGAGCCACCCGGACTTCGTGGAGGGGGTCCGAGCCCAGGTGGTGGACAAGGATCGGCAGCCGCAGTGGGCAGATCGGCACATCAGCGAGGTTGACCGCGCCGACGTGCTTGCCGCCTTCGACTGAGTCCTCAGCGCAACGAAGCCTACGTGCTAGAGGTTGTCGCCACTTTCGCGGTGGGCAAGCGCTGCGACGGCTTGGGCCATCTCATCCCACGGGATCGTCGCAGTGTCGCGCTCCAAGGTGGCTTCCGGGCCCTTGCCCGCCAAAAGCACCGTGTCGCCTGCTTCAGCGCGAGTGACGGCATACCGGATCGCTTCGACCCGATCGCCGATCGAGACGAAGTTGTAGCTGCCCTGTTCGCGGGCGCCACGCTCCATCTCGGTCAAGATGTCGACGAGGGGGGTGTCTCGGTGATCTTCTTCGGTGAAGACGACGTGATCGGCTTGCCGGGTCGCCACCTCGCCCAGCGGTGCCCGTTTGCCGGGGTCACGCGGCCCACCGGCTGAACCGAGCACCACCCAGAGCGCGCCGGTCGTGGTCACTCGAACGGTCTCCAGAGCCTTGTCCAAACTCGGCGGCGTATGCGCAAAATCGACGATGACCCTGGGGGCATCCTCGCCGTGCGGGACCATGTCCATCCGTCCGGGCACTCCGCCAAACGTGGACAAACCCGCTACGAGATCCTCAACGGAGGCCCCCGCGAGGTGGCAGGCAGCCATCGCTGCGAGCGCGTTGGCCACGTTGAAGCGACCGATCATCGGCAACACGGCGGGGATTTCGCCAGCCGGGGTGTGCAGCGTGAACCGCAGATCATCCGGTCCCTCCAGCACGTCGCTGGCACGCCAGTCGGGCAGTTCCGACGAGCCAGCGGCGCTGTGCGCGGTGAGGGGCTCCGATGAATTCGGCTGCTCGGCATACCTGATCGGTGCCTGGGTCATCGGGAGCAACTGCTCGGTCCACGGGTCTTCAGCGTTCAACACCGCCTTGGGCGCGCGCTGCACCAGCCGGGCCTTGTGCTCGAAGTAGCCCTGCATGCTGCCGTGAAAGTCCAGATGCTCGGCGGTCAGATTGGTCCAGACCGCGATGTCGAAGTCGACTCCTCGGACGCGGTCGAGCGCCAGGGCGTGGCTGGAGGTCTCGACAACGACGACCTCTACTCCGTCGTCGGCCATCTCCCGCAAAATCTGCTGCACCTGGGGGGACTCGGGGGTCGTAAAGTGTGCCGGCGGTTGGCGCAACTGACCGTCACCGAGCTCGTATCCAATGGTCGACAGCAAGCCGGTCCGCCGACCCGCAGCGCGCATCAGATGCCGTGCCAGACATGAGGTGGTGGTCTTACCGTCGGTGCCGGTGATGCCGATGACGGTCATCCGGGCGCTGGGGTGCCCCATCACTGCTGCTGCGGCATCTGCCAGTGCTTCCCGAGCGTCCAGCACCTCGACATACGGCACGGGGCAAGCGCGACCAGTTGGCAAGCCCGCACCAAGCACCGCGACTGCACCACGGGTGATCGCTGCGTCGATGAAATCGTGGCCGTCGAAGCGGGCGCCCGAGATGGCCACGAACGCAAACCCCGGACGGACCCACTCGGCGTGATGCGTCACCCCGCGGACGTCAAGATCGGCATCGGCGTCCGCCGGGAAGGCACAGCCGAGTTCAGCGGTGAGATCAGCCAGTCGCATGGTCGCTCAGCGTAGAGCCTGGAGCACGCGCTGCAGCGGCGTCCTCGGGCTCTTCGCGGCGAACCGCTTCAGTGAGGTCAGCCATCACGCGCGCCACCAGCGCCAACTCAGCGTCGGTGTAGGGGCTCATTGCCGCATACATGCGCTCATTCATGGGTCGGAACATCCGCCGACTGACCGTTTCGGCCTGATTGCTGATATCGAGGCGAACTCGCCGCCGGTCGCGCGTGTCGGCGTGCCGCACCAGGTGGCCCACCCGCTCCAGACGATCAACCAGCGCGGTGACCGCGGCGGCCGACAGACTCATCTGCTTGGCGACCTCACCGGGGGTCATCAACTCTCCGCGCACCGCCGCCTGTGACATCAGGTTCATCGCCATCAGGTCGCTGCGGTGCAGCCCGAGGTCGTGGCCGACTCCGTCGGCATACAACTGGGACTGCGCCACCAAGGCCCGCAGCCGTCGTGCGACGTCCTGGGCAGCGGTACGATCCGGACTGCTGCCCGGATTGGGAACCTCTCTCGGATCGCTCACGTTGGCCTTGTAGTCTTTCAATAGTCGAAGAACCGCTGACCCCAGGTTAGCGAAGCCAAGGAGTGAAGCGTGCAGCAGCCCACTGTGGCGGTCATCGGGGGCGGTGTTTCCGGACTGACGGCGGCCTATTCGTTAAGGCGTTCACACGATGTGAGTGTCTTCGAGGGGCAGTCCCGTTTGGGCGGTCACACCCATACCCACGATGTGGGTGATCCGAACGGCAAGACCTATCCGATCGACAGTGGCTTTATCGTGCACAATGACCGCACCTATCCCCGCTTGAGATCACTCTTCGCTGAGTTAGATATTCAAGCCAGGCCCGCCGAGATGAGCATGAGCATCCACTGTGATGGGTGCGGGCTGGAGTATGCGGGGGGCCGAGGACTCAAAGGCATCCTTGCCTCGCCGCGACGCTTGTTTGATCCGCGGTTTGTCCGCATGTTACTGGGTGTCAAAACTTTCCACTCAGCTGCCAAGAAGTTTCTAGAAGAAGCAGACGAAACAGACCTGACGCCACTCGGAGATTGGTTGCAGGCGCAGGGCTTCAACGAATATTTCGTGCGGCACTATGCGGTGCCACTGGTTTCTTGCGTCTGGAGTTCCGGGGACGGCCTGGCTTTGCAGTATCCGGCGCGCTACCTCTTTGCCTTCCTCAGCCACCACGGCATGCTCAGCGTGACCGACAGCCCCCAATGGTTCACCGTCGTCGGCGGGTCATCGACCTATGTGCGGGCCATCGAGGCCGAGCTCAGCGACATCCGACGCGGTGATCCAGTGGTTGCGGTGACCCGGCCGACCCCAGGGGGTGTCGCCGTGCGCACCGCATCCGGCGCGGTCAGCACCTTCGACCAGGTCGTCATCGCCACGCATGCCGACGAGGCCCTGGCCTTGCTGGCCGATCCAAGCACAGCAGAGAAGCGCGTGCTGGGTGCTTTCGACTACTCGGTGAACGAAACGGTGCTGCATACCGACACCTCGTTCCTGCCGACCGCGCGCCGAGCGCGGTCTTCGTGGAACTACGCCATGGACAGTTGCACCCAACCGGCTGCCTCGGCCCGAGTAACCTATTGGATGAACCGCCTCCAAGGACACGTCGCCTCCAAGAACTACCTGGTCACCCTCAATTCAACGCAGTCCATCGCGCCATGGAAACGGCTAGCGACAATGGCATACACCCACCCGGCATACACCCCGCAATCGGTGGCCGCGCAGCGCGAGCTGACCTCACTGTTCAGCAGCACCACTGCATATGCGGGCGCCCACTTCGGCTGGGGTTTCCATGAAGACGGCTGCCGATCGGGGTATGTCGCGGCCGATTGGACACTCGCGCAGGTATGAGCGCCATCGCCTTGCCGGCGCTGCCGGCGCTCGTGCCTGGTGTCGTTTCGCACCGCCGACACGGGCCTATCGACCACCGGCTGAAACACGGTGTCTATCAATGGCTGGTCGACCTTGATCACCTGCCCCGACTCCGCGGGCCGTTGGCAAAGGTCGCCCACTTCAGTGCCGCCGACCACCTTGGTGATCCCGAGCAAAGCATCAAAGACAATGTGCTGCACTTTGCCCGGACGCACGGCGTGGCCCTACCCGCGCAGACGCAAGTGGTCATGTTGGCGAATGCTCGAGTGCTCGGCTACGTCTTCGACCCGATCAGCGTTTTCTGGTCCCTGGATGCCCATACCTCAGAAATCGTGTGCGTCGTTGCAGAGGTCCACAACACCTACGGCGAACGCCACGCCTATCTTCTCGACCCCGACGCTTCGGGAATTGCCGACACCGACAAAACGTTCTACGTTTCGCCGTTCTATGATCTGACCGGTCGGTATCGATTGCATTTTCTCCTCCGCCCCGACCGCGTCTCGGTCACTGTCAATTTACATCGCAACGGCGACACGCAATCCAAACCGGATTTCGCCGCGAACTTCTTTGGCAAGCCGGAGCCAGTCACGCGACGTGGGGTGCTGTCTCAGCTCGCTCGACACCCATTGATGTCTCAGCAGGTCAGTGCCTTGATCAGGGTCCACGGAATATATCTCTGGGCCAAAGGACTACCTGTGCAAGCCCGACCGAATCACCAGCCACAAGAAGGGATCGTGATGACGCAGACAGACACCCAGCTCGAACGTGCAGACGACGCCACCCCGATCATGACGCAGGTGCCTTCAGCGCCTGCCCGGGCGGCCATCGCGCGCAAACTGTTTCAGTATGCGGCGAGCCTGGTGCCAGTGCGGGTGCTGTGGCCCGATGGCAGATTGACCGGCTGTGCTGACGAGACCGCCCCCGTGTTCGAGTTGGTTGATCCCGACCAATACTTCGCGCGGCTGGCGCGAGACTTCAAGATCGGGTTCGGTGAGGCTTATATGGCCGGCGACTGGCGGCCTGCCGCTGGGCACGATCTGGCCGATGTGCTGGCGCCCTTCGCTGCCAAACTGACACATCTGGTTCCGGTGCCGCTGCAAAAGTTCCGTGCCATCGCCGACTTGCGCGCTCCTCGCGTCCGGCACAACACCCTCGATGGGGCAAAGTCGAATATTGAGGCGCACTACGACCTGTCCAACGACTTGTTCCAACGGTTCCTCGACCCCTCGATGACGTACTCCTCCGCGCTCTTCGAGGCCCCCGAGCCGCCCTTCAACGGCGACCTGGAGGCGGCACAGCATCGCAAGATCGACTCGATCTTGGACATGGCTGGCGTTCGCGAGGGCAGCCGCGTGCTCGAGATCGGCTCCGGGTGGGGCTCGCTCATCGTGCGCGCTGCCCAGCGGGGAGCCCACGTCACGAGCATCACCCTCAGTTCTGAGCAACTGGCGCTGGCTCAAGAGACCGTTGATCGAGCCGGGTTCACCGATCAGGTCGACCTACACCTATCCGACTACCGCGAGGTGGACGGCGAGTTCGACTCCATTGTCAGCGTCGAGATGATCGAGGCCGTGGGCTACAAGTTCTGGCCGACCTACTTTCAGACCATTGATCGACTGCTTGCCCCCAGCGGCTCGGCCGCCATCCAGTCCATCACGATGAGCCACGAGCAAATGATCCGTACCCAGCGCTCCCACTCGTGGATTCTGAAATACATCTTCCCTGGTGGCGTCGTGCCGTCGCTTCGCGGCATCGATGAAGTCCTGGAAGAGCACACCCAACTCGAGGTCACCCACAATCTGAGCTTCGGCAAGCACTACGCCGAGACACTCAAGAGGTGGCGGGCACGATTCGACGAGAACTGGGACGACATCTCCCAGCACGGCTTCGATGAGCGATTCCGCCGGATGTGGGAGTTCTACCTCGGCTACTGCGAGGCGGGATTTCGCGTCGAATACATCAGCGTGAATCAACTGCAGATGCAGCGGCGCCAACCATGACTCTGCCGGGTCTCAGCCGAGGTCGATAGCCCCGGCCACCCGCAAGACGGCGTCGCCACCGACCCAGATGTCCTCACCCGCAACCTCAATGTGCACCTTGCCCGCGCGGCCGAGCACCGTGCCTTGCGCAGCCACATACGCACTCGGTGCCAGCTCCGCACCGATCAGCCACTGCGCTAGGCCTGCCTGCAAACTGCCCGTCACCGGGTCCTCTGGCATCCCGAGCCCGGGGCAAAACGCCCGCACCTCGAAGTCCGTTGGATCAGCATCCGGCTGCGGCCCGATCACGCCGACCTCGACGCCGTCCAGGGCCTCCAGAGCCACGAAATCCGGCTCGAGGCCAAGGACCGTCTGCGCGTCGGGGAGCAACACCCCAAGCCAGTTCGGCCCGTTCGCTACCCACGACATCTCGCGAACCTCCTCTGGTTCCACACCCAGTACCCGTCTCACCCGCTCCGCGAGACCCCCCTCTACCGGACCAGAACGAACTAAGGGTGGCGCGGCGAAGGCCAAGCGCTCCCCTGATCGGCGGATCCGGATGAGCCCGGCCGCACACTCCTGCACGATGACATCGGGGTCACGCGAGACACCGCCGACCGCCAGCCACGCCCGGGCGCTGCCTAGGGTGGGGTGCCCGGCAAAGGGCAGCTCACCCCCGGGGGTAAAGATCCGCAGCCGATAGTCGGCCAGCTCCCCGGTCGGCGGCAACACAAAGGTCGTTTCCGACAGATTCGTCCAGCGCGCTATCTCCAGCATCTGCGCCACGTCGAGATCGCTGCCATCACCCCGCACCGAGTCGTGGATCACTGCCACCGGGTTGCCCCGCATCGGCTCAGACGAAAAGACATCGACTTGCGAGAACAAATGCTTCGACATACCCGGAGGCTAAGGCCCCCCGCCCTTGGACCGCCAGCAAGCCGCGACACACGATGTCGCTCACATCGCAGACACGTAGAGGGCCTGGGTGCAACGATGTGCGCATGGCCTCCAGCTCGACCGCCTCATTGCCGTTTGACCAGATTCCGACGCGTGAACAGATCCGAGCTGCCCGCGAACTCGTTGACCCCCATCTGCGCCGCACGCCCGTGCTGGACGTCGAATTGGACTCCGGGCACACTGTCACCCTCAAACTCGAACTGCTGCAGCACACAGGTTCGTTCAAGCCACGCGGAGCCTTCCATTGCGTGCTCTCGGCGGAGCAGAAGCCACAACGACTGGTCGCCGCATCCGGTGGCAACCACGGCCTCGCCGTCGCCTATGCCGGCATGACCCTCGGCATACCGGTGGAGATCTTCGTGCCCACCACCGCTCCTGCGGTCAAGGTGGCGCGGTTGCACACTCTTGGTGCCACCGTGCACCAGGTCGGTCAGCGATTCTCCGAGGCGCTCGAAGCCAGTTTAGCGGCCGCTGCCGAGCCAGGGACCTTGCCGATCCACGCCTACGAGGGCCTGCCGACCGTGATCGGGCAGGGCACGTTAGCCGTCGAGCTCGACGAGCAAACCGACAACGAGACCGTGCTCGTGGCAGTCGGCGGAGGCGGCTTGATCGGCGGACTGGCCAGCTGGTGGGGCCAGGACAAAAGGATTATAGCGGTCGAGCCCGAGCAGTGTCCGACCCTGCACTCTGCCGTCGAGGCCGGTCACCCGGTCAGCGTGCAGCCAGGCGGCTGCGCCATGGATGCGCTCGGGCCCAGCCTGCTCGGCTCCATCGGGTTCTCGGCTGTGCAGAACGCCGATGTGACCCCACTCCTCGTCGAGGATGCAGACATCAGGGCCGCCCGACAATGGTTGTGGCGCACCGCCAGGA
Organism: Actinomycetales bacterium; assembly: GCA_038232855.1. Classification (GTDB taxonomy): domain Bacteria; phylum Actinomycetota; class Actinomycetes; order Actinomycetales; family Dermatophilaceae; genus Ornithinicoccus. The sequence continues at coordinate 769 of JBBSNC010000104.1, read as the reverse complement.
TCGCGGGGGAGCCCGGTGGGGTGACCGCGCTCGCCGCGTTGACCAGCGGCGCCTACCGTCCGCGCGACGGCGAGCGGATCACGGTCATCGTGTGCGGCGCCAATGCTGACCCCTGTGATCTCAGCGACCTCCCTGACCCCTGACTCAGGAGCTCAGGCCGGTGGCCCTGCCGGGTATGAGTCCGCGGTCAGCCACATCGACTGGTATGCCGACAGGCGCAGGTCCTCGAACTCGGTGAGCGGCGACGGCGCCTGGATCAAATGGTCATGCACCGCATACGGATTGAGCCCCTGCTCGCGCAGCCACCAACCTGGGACGAAGCGCTCGTGCTCGGTCATGTTGTAGAGCCCCACCATGGGCCCCATCGGATGACGACGCAGCACCCCGAGCACGCCCGGTGAAGAGGTCGGCAGTGGCTCGGCCTTGACCGATGCGTGCAGGTGGGGCAGTCCCTGACGGGCCCGGACCGCAGCCTTCAGTCCGGCATACACGCGTGCGCCTGGCGTGCTGGCGTCGTCGCGGAGCGAGGCCACTTTCTCCCAATCGAGCGCTGGCCGATTGGCCCACCTGTTGTCTTGGGCGTGCTCAGGCAAGCTGTCCCAGTTCTGATCATTGGTCATCGCGATCTCGTCGCCGGACCAGATGACCGGTATGCCGCCCCAGCCCAGGATCAGCGCATGCCCGACCAGCACACGGCCGATCGCATCGTCGAGATTGTCGGAATCGCCAGCCCGCTGAGCCGCAGCCACTCCGGCAAGACTGGCCGCCG
>JBBSNC010000103.1:0-9028 GCA_038232855.1 Actinomycetales bacterium | reverse complement strand
GGGGTGCCGCGCCACGTCGGGGTGATGTTGGATGGGAATCGCCGCTGGGCGAAACGCCGGGGAGCGGCAGCAGCCGACGGTCACAAGGCGGGGGCAGAGAACATCAAGCCGCTGTTGGGTTGGTGCGAAGAGGCGGGAGTTGAGGTTGTCACCCTATGGCTGCTTTCGACGGACAATCTCAACCGGGCCGCCACCGAACTCGAACCACTGCTCCAGATCATCTCCGACGTTGTCAGCGACCTCGCAGCAACCGGAGGCTGGCGGATCAATGTTGTTGGAGCGCGAGATCTGCTGCCACAGGTCACCCGGGATGAACTAGACGCCTCGGTCCGCGCCACCGCGGGTCTACCTGGGATGGTGGTGAACGTCGCGATTGGCTATGGGGGTCGCCAGGAGATCGCAGATGCAGTGCGTTCGCTGCTCGCTGAGCATGCTGAGCGTGGGACATCCTTGGCCGAATTAGCTCGGACCATCGAGATCGACCACATCGCTGAGCACCTCTACACCAAAGGGCAGCCCGATCCCGATCTGGTGATCCGCACCAGCGGCGAGCAGCGGCTGGGAGGATTCCTGCTGTGGCAAAGCGCGCACAGCGAGTTCTACTTCTGTGAGGCGTACTGGCCGGACTTTCGCCAGGTCGACTTCCTGCGAGCTTTGCGTGCGTATGCCGAACGGGAACGACGCTACGGCGCTTGAGGGACTGATTGATTCTTAAGGAGAAGCGCGGACACGCGCTTCAGACTGCAATTCCGCGCCAATGGCGCCGGATTGTCCTAACGTCAAGGCAGCGAGCACGTCCGCCTCGCCTCGGAACTTCACAAGGGGAGTCGAATGACACACCCGCTCATCGCCGACGCCAGTGCCTTCCAGGATGCGCAGGGGGTGGTGGCGATGAAGACCTACGTCATAGATACCTCGGTGCTCTTATCGGACCCTCGGGCGATTCAGCGGTTCGCCGAGCACGAGGTCGTCTTGCCGGTTGTCGTGATCAGTGAACTTGAAGCGAAGCGGCACCACCCTGAACTGGGCTACTTCGCTCGCGAATCACTACGTCTCCTCGACGACATCCGCGTCGAACACGGCAGCCTCAACGCGGTTGTCCCAGCGAACGGAGAGGGCGGATCGCTGCGAGTTGAACTCAATCACAGCGACACACAGGTCGTGCCAGCGGGTTTCAGGCTGGGCGACAACGACACCCGCATCCTGGCCGTAGCGATGAACCTCGCCGCTGAAGGTCGTGACGTCACCGTCGTCAGCAAGGATCTTCCGATGCGGGTGAAGGCCTCAGCGGTCGGTCTGGATGCGCAGGAGTATCGCGCCGAGTTAGCTGTCGATACCGGCTGGAGCGGGATGGCCCAACTCGATGTCAGCGATGAGCAGATGGCGACGCTGTATGAGTCTGGGCGGCTGGTGCACTTTGAGGCGGCGGCACTTCCCTGTCACACCGGCTTGACCGTCTTCGGCACTTCAGGCAGCGCGCTGGGCCGGGTCGGTGCGGACGGGAGTGTGCGCTTAGTGCGCGGCGATCGAGACGCCTTTGGGTTGCACGGGCGCTCGGCCGAGCAACGCATCGCGCTCGACCTGTTGTTAGATCCAGACGTCGGAATCCTCAGCTTGGGCGGCCGGGCCGGCACTGGAAAGAGTGCGCTAGCCCTGTGCGCCGGGCTGGAGGCGGTGATGGAGCGCAGGCAGCACCGCAAAGTGATCGTGTTTCGGCCCCTGTATGCCGTCGGGGGCCAAGAGTTGGGCTATCTGCCCGGATCGGAAAACGACAAGATGGGCCCGTGGGCCCAGGCCGTTTTCGACACGCTGGGCGCCGTTGTCAGCAAAGAAGTCCTCGAGGAGGTCCTGGCTCGAGATCTGCTCGAAGTGCTGCCGTTGACACACATTCGAGGTCGTTCGCTGCATGATGCCTTCGTCATCGTGGATGAGGCACAGTCGTTGGAACGCAACGTCCTGCTGACGGTGCTTTCGCGGATCGGGCAATCCTCGCGGGTGGTCTTGACACATGACGTTGCGCAGCGCGACAACCTGCGGGTAGGCAGGCACGATGGAGTAGCGGCGATCATTGAGCGGTTGAAGGGCCACCAGCTCTTTGCGCACATGACACTGAACCGCAGTGAGCGCAGTCCGATCGCCGCGTTGGTCACCGAAGTGCTGGAAGACGCGCACCCGTTCGGATAGAGCGTGTGACGTTGCCCACGATCCGCCTGCTGAGGTTGCAGTGGACAGTGTGCTAGTGGCACGGTAGGTGCACAAGGTCACGAATTGGTAACGCTCGCGTCGACCTAGTCCGCGAGCGATGGCCCTCACGCACTTATTTCCGGAGGTTCTATGTCTCACGAAACGTCCTACGACGCGCCCGCGTCGGACACTCCATCCCAGGACCGACCCGATGACGTCAGCTTCGACGCTGAAGAGTCCGGCCGCCACCGTATCCACGCGGTGCGCAATCACCCGGCCACCCTGGTCACTGCGGTGATCGCGGCCGGGTCCTTGGCCTTGGCGGGCTACACAGCCCTCGGCGGCCCGCAAGGCCAACAGGTCGAGGATCTGCAGGCCAGTTTGGGCCAGACCGCCCCCCTGATCGCTGACGCCGCCACTGACCGTGTTGTGGCAGAGGCGCCAATCAGCGACGTGGTTGACAGTTCCGCGACTGTTGGCGAGGTGGGTCTGGGGATCTCCTCGATCCAGTCCGCACAGAAGGCCGGAGTGGAGAGCGCCGACATCATCGGCGAACAGGGCGCCAAGATCGAAGCCGAGGCTAAGGCCCGGAAGAAGGCCGAGGCAAAAGCGGCTGCTGAGGCGAAGGCCGAGGAAGAAGCGGCTGCTGAGGCGAAGGCCGAGGAAGAAGCGGCTGCTGAGGCGAAGGCCGAGGAAGAAGCGGCAGCTGCGGCCAGCGTAGAACGTGCTGCGGAAGCCGAAGCCGCTTCACGATCAACCGAGCGCGAGTCTGCACCTTCGCCATCTGCGTCCGAGCCGAAGCCGAAGCAAGAAGCCGCTCCAGAGCCGGAGCCGAAGCAAGAAGCCGCTCCAGAGCGAGAGCCGAAGCAAGAAGCCGCTCCAGAGCGAGAGCCGGAGCCGGAAGCAGCTCCTGAGCCCGAGGCGGCGCCGGTCGCCTCCGGTGATCCGCGTTCCGTCGCTCGTTCGATGGTCAGCAGCCGAGGGTGGGGCAGCGAGCAATTCGGCTGTCTCGATTCATTGTGGAACAAGGAAAGCGGTTGGAACACCTACGCGCAGAACCCGTCCTCGGGTGCCTATGGCATCCCGCAGTCCCTGCCTGGATCCAAAATGGCCTCGGTCGGCGGTGACTGGCGCACCAACCCGGCCACCCAGATCACCTGGGGCTTGAACTACATCAGCGGCCGATACGGCACCCCGTGCGGCGCCTGGTCGCACAGTCAAGCCAACAACTGGTACTGAGCAACGTGAACAGCGGCGGCTTTTAAACACCGTCGCTGACGCTCGCCGGCCAGGACGGGCCCCGCGACAGCATCTACTGCCTAGACGCCCACCGCCTTTTGGCCGTGGGCGTCTTTGTGCGTGAGACTGCACTCATGTCAGACACCCTGGGGCAGGCCGCCTCAGACGTCAGCGACCACCCCGCACTCGAATGGCTGGCCCGCGGCGGCTATGCGATCAACGGTGTGTTGCACTTCCTCATCGCGGCCATCGTGGTGCGAATTGCGCTCGGAATGTCCGGTGAAGCGGACCAGTCGGGCGCGTTGGGGGCCGTGGCCAGCGCACCATTGGGTGGGGCGATGTTGTGGGTCGGCGCCATTGGCTACGCCGGACTGACCGTGTGGCAGCTTCTCGATGCGGTGACCGGATACCGGCCCGGCAGTGAGGCGGCAACGATCGCTGATCGGGTGAAGGACTTTGGCAAGGGCGTTGTGTATGCGGTTTTGGCCTGGACCACTTGGCGTTTCGCCAGCGGGGGCAGCACCGACAGCGGGAAGACGACTGCCGACTTCACCACGACGTTGATGAGTGCCCCCTTGGGGCAGGCGCTGGTGGGGGCCGTCGGCGTGGCGGTGGTCGGTGTGGGCGGCTATCACGTGCACAAAGGGGTGACTCGCTCGTTCTTGGAAGACCTCGATGACAAAGCGGACGATGGCGGGCTGGGTAAGACAGTCATCATGGCCGGCCTTGTCGGCTATGTAGCCAAGGGAGTTGCGCTGGGCATGGTGGGCGTGCTGTTCGGCTGGGCGGCTTGGACCACCGACCCCAGCGATGCCACCGGCTTGGACGGGGCAATGGAGTCCCTGAGTGGTCACCCAGTCGGCGCGGCAGTGCTGCTGCTGATCGCCTTCGGGTTCGTCGCGTATGGGTTGTACAGCCTGGCTCGAGCACGCTACGCACGGTTGTGAGGACGCGACATACTCAGCACGTCGAGCGCTTCATCCATCTCTTCCTCGCTCAGGTCGCCCTGCCCGATGTGGCCTCGGTCGATGACCACAGAGCGGATCGTCTCGCGTTCAGCGAGGGCCTGCTTCGCAACGGCAGAAGCGTTTTCATAGCCGATCCACTTGTTCAGTGGCGTCACGATCGAGGACGAGCTCTGGGCCATCTCGCGGCAGCGCTCCTCATTCGCCTCGATTCCGGCGATGCAGGCGTCCGCGAGCATCCGCGCACTCGCGCTCATCAGGGTCAGCGACTCGACGATGCACGAGCCCATCACCGGCAGCATGACGTTGAGTTCGAAGGAGCCCGAGGCGCCGGCAACAGTCATTGTGGTGTCGTTGCCGATCACTCGGGCACACACCATCAGGGTTGCTTCGGGCAACACGGGGTTGACCTTTCCAGGCATGATGCTCGAGCCCGGTTGCAGATCCGGCAGTTGGATCTCGAACAACCCGGCTCGCGGTCCGGACCCCATCCACCGCAGGTCGTTGCAGATCTTGGTCAGCGACACGGCGACGATTTTGGCTGCGGCTGACACCTCGACCAAGGCGTCCTGGGCCGACTGCGCTTCGAAGTGGTCGGTGGCCTCCCGCAGGGGCAAGTCCAACTCGCGCGAAAGGACATCGATGACCGAAGCAGCGAAGGTGGGGTGAGCGTTCAGGCCCGTGCCGACCGCAGTGCCGCCCAAGGGCAGCTCGGCTGCACGCTCGGCCGCAGCGCGCACCCGCTCTCGTCCGAGCTCAATCTGCCGGGCGTACCCGGAAAACTCTTGACCCAGGGTCACCGGGACGGCATCCATCAAGTGCGTGCGGCCGGCCTTGACGATGTCCGCAAACTCGCTCGCCTTGCCGCGCAGCGTCTCCTCCAGGTGCTCCAGCGCAGGGTCGAACTCCCGCATTGCCAAGTGGACCGCAACGATGCGAAGCGCGGTGGGGAAGGTGTCGTTGCTCGACTGGCCGGCGTTCACCTGATCGTTCGGGTGCACCGATGCCGAGGATTCTTCGCTGGCCATCCGGGCAATCACCTCGTTGACGTTCATGTTCGTCGAGGTCCCGGAGCCAGTCTGATAGAGGTCCACGGGGAACTGGTCGTCGTGCGTCCCCTCGATGATCTGTGTTGCAGCCCGCTCGATGGCTTCGGCGGCCTCTACCTCGATAACCCCTAAGTCCGCATTCACCCGTGCCGCGGCTCGCTTTATCCGCGCCAAGGCATGCACGATCGGCAGCGGCACGCGCTGACCCGAGATCGGGAAGTTCGCGACGGCACGAGCGGTCTGTGCGCCATACAGAGCTTCGATCGGCACCTCGACCTCGCCCATAGAGTCGTGCTCGGTGCGCGTCTGTGCCGCTTCGGGGCTGGCATCGGTTGGAGAGTTCATGAACTACGTTCTACCCGATGTCCGCCGGTTCAGCCTCTTGGTAGGGCAACCCGCGTTCGCGCACTAGAGGCGCCGAAGTCGTACGCGCCGCACCGAATGGTCTTCGCCTTTGGAGAGCACCAGCGTGGCCAGGCTCCTGGTCGGAAGGATGTTCTGACGCAAGTTGGGGGCGTTGATGGCCTCCCAGATGTTATCCGCGAGGTCGCGCGCCGCATCGTCAGACAGGCTCGCGTAGCGGTGGAAGTGCGATTCAGGCTGGGCGAAGGCGGTCTCACGAAGGGCCAAGAACCGCCGCGTGAACCACTCCTTGATGTCGTCGACGTGCGCATCGACATACACCGAGAAGTCGAAGAAGTCGCTGACGGCCATCCCGGAGCGACCCCCACTGCGTGGAAGCGGGCGCTGGAGCACATTCAGCCCTTCCACGATCAGCACATCCGGTCGCCGCACCACCACCTGCTCGCCGGGCACGATGTCATAGGTGAGGTGGGAGTAGACCGGCGCGGGCACTTCGGCTTTACCTGCCTTGACCTCGGCTACGAACCGCAGCAGGGCTCGCCGGTCGTAGGACTCCGGGAAACCCTTGCGGGTCATCAGGTTCTGCTCGGTCAGCACGGAGTTCGGCAGGAGGAACCCATCGGTGGTGACCAACTCGACCGAAGGTGCCGAATCCCATCGGGAGATGAGTTCCTTCAAGATGCGGGCGGTGGTGGATTTGCCCACCGCCACCGAGCCGGCCACACCGATGACGAAGGGTGTGCGCTCCTTGCGCTCGCCGAGGAAGTTCGTGGTGACGTGGTGCAGGTCGCCAGTTGCCTGCTCGTAGAAGGCCAACAGTCGAGACAGCGGCAAATACACCTGCTCGACCTCGCCCAGATCGAGTCGATCCTCCAACCCTCGCAGGCGAGCCACATCTGTCGCGGTGAGTTCCATCGGGTACTGCTCGCGCAGCCGCGCCCAGGACTGACGATCCAACTCCACGTATGGCGAGGGCAGGTGCGGCGGCGTCACAGACATGAGCGCCATTGTGCCCTTCCGGGCGCTGCGCTGGCGGAGGGCTGAAACGGAATAGGGTGTCGGGCATGTGTGGAATCGTCGGCTATGCCGGACCTGTTGCGAACGAGAAGGCCATGCACGTGGTGATGGAGGCTCTGGGGCGCCTGGAGTATCGGGGTTATGACTCAGCCGGGGTGGCGTCGACGGCGGACGGCGAGGTGCGGACGTGCAAGCGGGCCGGCAAGTTGACGAACCTGCGCGCGGCGCTGGCCGCCGAACCTATGCCTGCAACGGCTACCGCAATTGGACACACTCGCTGGGCCACTCACGGCGGACCCACGGATGAGAACGCACACCCTCATCGCGGCGGTGCCAATGGCAATTTGGCCCTGATCCACAACGGGATCATCGAGAACTTCCATGGTCTACGGACGTCCTTGCTCAATGACGGAGTGGAGTTCGCCTCCGAGACCGATAGTGAGGTGGTCGCGCATCTGCTGAGCCGCGCCTACGACGGCACGCTGGACCTCACCGAGGCCATGCGCAGCGTCGTCAGCGAACTCGATGGTGCCTTCACGCTGCTCGCGGTGCATGCGGATGCACCCGGAACGATCGTGGCCGCCAGGCGTAACTCTCCGCTGGTGGTGGGGCTCGGCCACGGAGAAAACTACCTCGGCTCCGACGTGGCCGCCTTCATCGGTCAGACCCGGCACGCGCTGGAGTTGGGCCAAGATCAGATTGTCACGATCACCGCGGATTCCTACGCCGTCATCGACTTCGACGGCACGCCTAGCGATGGCAAGGCATATGAGGTTACGTGGGATGCGGCCGCCGCCGAGAAGGGCGGCTACGACACCTTTATGGAGAAGGAGATCCACGACCAGCCCCAGGCTGTTCGGGACACGCTCATTGGCCGCACCGATGAACACGGCGCCTTGGTGCTGGACGAAATGGGTCTCTCCGAGGATGACCTGCGGGCGGTCACCAAGATCGTGATCGTAGCCTGTGGCACCGCCGCGTATGCCGGGATGGTGGCCAAGTATGCGATCGAGCGATGGACCCGCATCCCCGTTGAGGTGGAACTGGCCCACGAATTCCGCTACCGGGACCCGGTGATCGATGCACAAACGCTGGTGGTCTCGATCTCGCAATCCGGGGAAACGATGGACACCTTGATGGCGGTGCGGCACGCGGTTGAGTTGGGCGCCAAAACGGTGTCGATCTGCAACACCCACGGCTCCACCATCCCACGGGAATCCGATGCCGTTCTCTACACCCACGCTGGTCCTGAGATTGCGGTCGCCTCCACCAAGGCGTTCCTGGCCCAGATCACGGCAAGTTATGTGCTCGGCCTGTATTTGACCCAGTTGCGCGGCGAGTCCTATGGCCGGGCAGCCTCAGAGATCATGGCTGATCTGCACCAGATCCCAGCCAAGATCCAGGCGTTGCTGGACGACCTGGGGCGGGTGCAGGAGATTGCGCACTTCATGGCCGACACGCGGTCCGTCCTCTTCCTGGGGCGGCACGTCGGCTACCCGGTGGCCATGGAGGGCGCCCTGAAACTGAAGGAACTGGCCTACATCCACGCCGAGGGTTTTGCTGCCGGTGAACTCAAACACGGTCCGATCGCGTTGATCGAGCCCGGTCAACCGGTCTTCATCGTGGTCCCCGCACCGTCGTCCGAGCACGGTTTGCACGGCAAGGTGGTCTCCAACATCCAGGAGATCCGCGCTCGTGGTGCCCGCACGTTGGTTATCGCCGAGGAGGGCGACGAGGACGTCGTGCCGTTCGCGGATGAGGTCATTCGCGTGCCCCGCAGCCCGGCGCTGTTGGCTCCGCTGCTGACGGTGGTCCCTTTGCAGGTCTTCGCACTGCATCTCTCAAGCGCTAAAGGCCTCGATGTGGACCAGCCGCGCAACCTGGCGAAGTCGGTCACGGTCGAGTGAGAGACCTGGCGCCATGATCATCGGGGTCGGCATCGACGTGGTTGACATCGCCCGGTTCGGACGTCGGCTCGAGCGCACGCCTCGACTGATGGAGCGCCTCTTCACCGAGTCGGAGCGCGAACTTCGGCTGGCTTCCCTGGCGGCTCGGTTTGCCGCCAAGGAAGCGCTGGCAAAGGCGCTCGGTGCCCCGGTTGGCCTGCATTGGGGCCATGCCACGGTCGTCCGCGCGCAGGATGGACGACCCCACCTGGAGGTCACCGGCACCGTCGCTGCCCGAGCCGAGCTGCTCGGCGTCCAGTCGCTG
>JBBSNC010000102.1:0-9072 GCA_038232855.1 Actinomycetales bacterium | reverse complement strand
CTACCTCGCGAGTTTTCCCACCGCCCTACCCGACATCCGCAAAGGCATCCGGATCAAAGCCAGCTGACCCCCGGTTTCGCGGGCATTCCTGACTGAGGCACGGACCAACTTTCGCGGGCAGTTTGACTTGAGGCACCACGCTACCGGCGGCAATCGCGACGATTCGTCCCTCACCTACGCGGACATAGGAAAACGCCCCGCGTGACGGGGCGTTCGCCTAGGCCTCAAGCACCAGTGATCAGAGCGTGCAATGACAACATCGAATCGGGTCAAGCCCGACCACGACTGGTCCATCAGTGGACTGCCCGCACGTGGGTGCTGGTGTTGCTGCCGAGACCGTTGCAAGCAACAACCTCGATTCCAGGTGTACACCCGAACTACGTTGCTGGCAACCCCTGCGCATCGAGCCGCCCCGCCAGCACCGCGTCCGCGATCGCCACCCCCTGGGCCGCGCCCCGAGCCACCGCCTCAGCACAATGGACGAGCCACAACCCCAGACCTTCCCGACCTCCGTCGACGTAAGCCGTCATCGCCCCCCGGTATGCCGTGCCGGCGCCAGCGGAGTGCCCGGCCTCCACGACGGCAACCCCCGTGGGGTCGACCCCAGCCAAGATCAGCACAGATCGCTCCATCGCTCGGGCCACCAAGCCGTTTCCAGCCACGAACGGGCGCACCGCGATCAGCTCTGCGTGGATCAACGCCCCAAAGACCAACGTGGGCCCCCGTCCCGCCTGGGCAGCCAGCACCAGTTCGCTGATCCCCGCAAGTCGCTCCTGCATCTCGGCCTGCACCGGGGCTGGGCCCAACTCCACCCACTCGGTGCAGACCTCCTCGGCCAATCGGGGGCGTCCCAGGTGGGCGGTGGAGATCAACGGAGATGCGGCAGCAACGTGCAACCGGGCCAAGACCTGCGCCGGGGCAGTCAAGTGCTCTCGGCGCACCATTTCGGTGGCTGCGGTGACCTGGGCGGCGGCCATCATCGTGCGCCATACCGGATCGGGGGCTGCCGGGGCGTCAACCGCTCCACGCATCACATCGCGCACCACGGAGAGGCTCATCCGGGTGCCAGCCACCTCGGCGCCCTCCAGCGAAGCACTCGCCGCGGCCCCGCGCACCCGCGACTCAGCGGCTGATTCGGCTATCCGGCGTCGCAAGGCCGGGTGCCAGCGCAACTCGTCGCAGGCGAGGCGGGCCTGTGCCATGGCATCCGCGACGTCAGGCAAACCCAACAGAAACTCGATGCGGTCGCCAAGTGCTCTTGATTGCATGCCCCTATCGTCCCTCTTGCTGAAAGCCTTCACACGCTGTTGGCTGTAGGAGTCCATCCGACTGCTGCCCAGGAGGCATCGTGAGCGAAGAAACACTGTCGAACCTTTCGCATGAGGAGCGGCTGTTCGAGCCGAGCGAAGAGTTTGTAACCCAAGCCAATGGCACCGCCGAGCTATATGAGGCCGCCAGCGCCGATCGGCTCGAGTTCTGGGCGAATCAAGCACGGGATCTGCTCACCTGGGACAGCGACTTCGAGGACGTGTTGGACTGGTCCCAGGCCCCGATAGCCAGCTGGTTCGGCGGCGGGACGTTGAACGCGAGCGTGAACTGCGTTGACCGACATGTGGACGCGGGCAACGGCGACCGGATCGCCCTGCACTTCGTCGGCGAGGGCGGAGACACCCGAGACATCACGTATGCCGAGTTGCACGAGCAAGTGCAGCGCGCCGCCAATGCGCTCATCGACGCCGGCGTAGAAACCGGCGATCGGGTCGCGATCTATCTGCCGATGGTGCCCGAAGCGGCAGTGGCAATGTTGGCCTGCGCCCGCATCGGCGCCCCGCACTCGGTCATCTTCGGTGGCTTCTCCGCTTCGGCCTTGCGCGCCCGCATCGCAGACGCTGAGGCAAAGGTGGTGATCACCGCAGATGGGGGCTATCGCAAGGGCAAGGCTTCTTCGTTGAAACCGGCGGTCGATGCCGCGATCGACAGTGAAAGCACTGTGCGCACTGTCCTTGTGGTGCAGCGCACCAAGGAGGACGTCGAGTGGCATGAGGGTCGCGATGTGTGGTGGCACGAAGCGCTGGAGGCCGCCTCGCCAAACCACGAGGCTGAGGCATTCGACTCCGAGCACCCGCTGTTCATCCTGTACACCTCGGGCACCACGGGCACACCCAAGGGGATCTTCCACACCACCGGTGGCTTTCTGACGCAGTGTGCGTTCACCAGCAAGTACGTGCACGACATACACCCTGAGAAGGACGTGTATTGGTGCACCGCCGATGTCGGCTGGGTGACCGGGCACTCCTACATCGTCTACGGGCCGATGGCCCTGGGAGCGACCCAGGTCATGTATGAAGGCACGCCGGACACCCCCCATCAGGGCCGCTGGTGGGAGATCGTGCAAGACCTCGGCGTCACCATCTTCTATACCGCGCCGACCGCCATCCGGGCGTGCATGAAGTGGGGCGAGCAGATCCCCGAGGAGTTCGATCTGTCGTCGCTGAAACTGCTGGGCTCGGTAGGCGAACCGATCAATCCCGAGGCGTGGATGTGGTATCGCCGGGTCATCGGCGGCGACCGTTGCCCGATCGTGGATACCTGGTGGCAGACCGAGACCGGGGCCATCATGATCAGTCCGCTGCCAGGAGTAACCGCCACCCGGCCTGGGTCGGCCCAACTCGCCATCCCCGGGATCAACGTCGACGTCATCGACGACAGCGGCGAGTCCGTGCCCGACGGGTCCGGGGGCTACCTCGTGGTCACTGAACCCTGGCCCGCAATGTTGCGTGGCATCTGGGGCGACCAGGAGCGGTATGCCGACACGTACTGGTCGCGGTTCGAGGACACCTACTTCGCGGGGGACGGTGCGAAGAAGGATGAAGAGGGCAACATTTGGGTGCTCGGCCGAGTCGATGACGTGATGAACATCAGCGGTCACCGGCTGTCGACCACCGAGATCGAGTCCGCGCTGGTCTCTCACCCCAGCGTCGCCGAGGCTGCCGTGGTGGGTGCCGCCGACGACATGACGGGTCAAGCCGTCTGTGCCTTCGTGATCCTGCGCTCCGAGGCGGCCACGGCGAGCGCCGAGAAGGACGACGATCACGCTGAGACCGTTCAGGAGTTGCGTGCGCACGTCGCCTCCGAGATCGGAGCGATTGCGAGGCCGCGCCAGGTGATGATCGTGGCGGAACTACCGAAGACTCGATCCGGCAAAATCATGCGGCGTCTGCTCAAGGATGTCGCTGAAGATCGAGAGGTCGGCGATGTCACCACACTGGCCGATTCGACGGTGATGGACAAGATCCAGGACGGAATGTCGGCAGAGTGACAAAGATTTTGCCAAACCTTGACTGAAACTAGAGTCGCTGCTCACTGAGCACCAGGCATCATGGATACATCGACATGGCGCTACGTGAAAACGTGTGTGCCCCTGGCTGTCACGGGACCGGGTAGTCGACAGGTGCCCACCCGGCACTAACAGGGGGTGCCGGGTGGGCACCAATATTTTTCGGCGCGACAGCACGATCTCGCAGGTCTGCGCCGGGGAGTCTGAAGCGTTAGAATCTTAGCCATGGCTACCCCTATGGAATCGACGACGAGCACTGAGCGCACGATCGGTCAGTTGGTCGCCGATGCGTCCGCTGACGCGTCCTCGATCGTCCGCAGTGAGGTTGAGCTCGCCAAGGTCGAGATCAAGAACGACCTTGTGCACGCCGGTAAGGGCGTCGGGATGTTGGCCGGGGCTGCGGTCCTCGGCGCCTATGGCTTCGGTCTCTTGCTGTTGGGCTTGGCCTGGGTGATCGCGATCTGGTTGCCGGTCTGGGCGGGGCTTTTGATCGTGGCGGGCGTCCTCTTCTTGATCGCTGCGATTCTGGGACTCATCGGCAAGGGCCAGGTGTCCAAGGTGAAGGGCAAACCGGAGAAGACGATCGACAACGCGCAGCAGACGGTCGCAGCGGTCAAGCCCGCCAAGGAGTAGAGCTACCGCACAGCTCGCTCGACGCTGCGATCCCACGGTTGGGTCAAACCCGCCCGCTCAAAGAGTCGGTCCAGGATCCCTGCGGTGAATCCCCACACCAGGATCGGGCCGACGGCGAAGCCCGGGCCAGTGAATCCGCTGGGATGCCGCACCTGAAAGCGAGCGGCCGGGTCCACCAACGCAACAACGGACACCTGCAAGACTTGCTCGACTTCCTCGGCTTGACGCACGAACACCTCCCCGGGCCGGTGCCACCACGCGAGCACGGGAGTCACGTCATACCCGCTGACCGGGATGTGCAGCGCAGGCAACTCGGCCAGAATGGTGACCTCATCAGCGGCGAGTCCGATCTCCTCCGACGCCTCCCGCAACGCGGTGGCCGCCGAATCGGCATCGCCTGATTCATGTCCGCCGCCTGGGAAGGAAACCTGGCCCGGGTGTGATCGCAGTGTGTGCGCTCGCTCGGTCAGCACCACCTCTGCCCCATCATCACCGGGGCCGAAGAGGATCAACACCGAAGACTGACGGGCGCCGCCGCCGGGAGGAGGCGTGAATCGGCTGAACCACTCCGGCGGGGCTTCATGGATGCGCTCGGCGAGTTCTCGCAACCACGGGGGGCAAACGTGTGCCGCCGGGCGCGGCAGCGTCATCGAGGCGGGCCGGTCTTGACGAGGGCGGCCGCCCGCTGGGGATCGGTCTCGCCAGTGCCGTACGACGCGCACTGCCGGGCCACCGGGCACACCCCGCAGGCCGGCTTACGGGCGTGACAGATCCGCCGGCCATGAAAGATCAGCACGTGTGAGAGCTGAGTCCACTCGGCCTTGGGCACCAACGCCCCGACGGCGTGCTCGACCTTGACCGGGTCATCCAGCTCGGTCCAGCCAAACCGGCGGACCAGTCGGCCGAAGTGCGTGTCCACGGTGATTCCGGGCACTCCAAAGGCGTTGCCGAGCACCACGTTGGCTGTTTTGCGGCCCACGCCTGGCAGTGTCACCAAGTCTGCCAATCGGCCTGGCACCTCGCCGTCGAATCGCTGCACCACGTCGGCAGCGAGTTTGAGCAGGGAGTTGGATTTGGCACGGAAGAACCCGGTGGGCTTGACGATCTCTTCCAATGCTTCGCGCTCTGCTTCGGCCAGCGCACGCGCATCGGGATATGCCGCAAACAGCGTCGGCGTGATCGAGTTGACCCGGACGTCTGTGGTCTGGGCTGACAGCACGGTGGCCACCAACAACTCATACGGATTGGTGAAGTCCAACTCGCAATGGGCATCGGGATACCGCTGAGCTAGCAACCGATACATCTTGCGCGCTCGGCGCGTGCGGGCCAGGGAGGTTTCGGCCGTTGTAGGCTCCGGTGGATTCACCCCGAAAGCCTACGGCGGAGCGAAGCCCTGCCCTCACGGGCCCAATGATGGCAAGATGGCGGGCGTGGACAAACAGGTCGTGATGCAAGCGCCATTGTTCTCTGCCCTTGCCTACGACGCCGCGGATCGCCTGATCGCGTCGATGTCGAGCCGGACCTTCCCTCGCGGTGAGTTGATCTTTCGTGAGGGCGACCGAGGCGATGCCCTCTATGTGATCACCTCGGGCAAGGTGAAGCTCGGCCGCACCAGCGCTGATGGCCGAGAGAGTTTGCTGTCCGTGATGGGTCCAGGTGAGATGTTCGGCGAGCTCAGTCTCTTTGATCCCGGGCCTCGCCTGACCAGCGCCACGGCCGTCAACGACAGCAACCTGATCGCGTTGTACAACAAGGACTTGCGAACCTTCATCGCCGACCACCCCGAGGTCGCCATGCAGATGTTGGCCGGCCTCGCCCGTCGCCTGCGACGCACCAACGAGGGACTCTCGGACCTCGTCTTCACCGATGTCCCTGGTCGCGTAGCCAAGGCTCTGCTGGACTTGGCGGCCCGATTCGGCCAGCCGATGGATGACGGCTTGCGTGTCGGCCACGACCTCACCCAGGAAGAGCTGGCGCAACTGGTCGGAGCCTCCCGGGAAACCGTCAACAAGGCCCTGGCCGACTTTGCTGCCCGCGGTTGGCTGACCCTCGGCGCCAAGTCGGTCACCCTGGTCGACATGGATCGCTTAACCCGGCGCGCTCGCTAGTCCCGAACCAGACCGAGATACTCCAGTTGCGCTAGCACGCTGAGTCGAGCCGCTGGCCACACTTCGCGCGGCACATCGGCATACACCTTCGCGACCACCGCGTCGGCCAGATCGCCCACCTCTGTCTGCGATGCCACCTCCGCGACTGTTCCCCGGACCTGTTCCAGGCGTTGCTGACGGTGCGCTTGGTAGAAGTCGATGGTGGCGGCCGCATCGGCCACGACTGGCCCGTGACCGGGCGCCAAGCACGTCAGCAAACCTGACCCGGCCATCTGCTCCAGGCGCTGCAACGACTCCAGGTATGCCGACAGTCACCCGTCCGGATATGCCACCACGGTGGACCCGCGGCCCAGCAGTGTGTCCCCGGTCAGCAGGAGTTGCTCACGCGGGAGCAGGAAACTGATCGAGTCGGCGGTGTGACCAGGGGTTGCTACCACCAGCAGCTCCAGACCCCCGATGTCGAGACGATCCCCGTCGCTGAGATCGTCGTGGCCGCTTCCGATGGCCCGCACGGGCGCCTCGGTCAGCGCGGCGAATCGTGCCGCGGATTGGGCGTGGTCGTCGTGGCTGTGCGTGAGCAGGGTCAGGGCGACGCGAGAGTCGAGTTGTGCCACCTGGTTCAGAATCTGCTGCAGATGCGACTCTTCCAATGGTCCAGGGTCGATGACGACGGATTGCTGGGAGCCGGGTTCGGCCAGGATCCAGGTGTTGGTGCCCTCGAGCGTCATCGGCGAGGGGTTGGGGCAGAGCTGGCACCAGGCACATTCGCTGATCCGTCCGCCGCGCCAGGGCAGATCGTCTATAGGCGTGCGTGACCGCATACCGCTCAGTCTCCTGGACTGCTGTGCCGACCGGAAGCATCGATGGGCGCACGCATCGACAACACCCCTCCAACCTCGACCGGCGAGGGCACCACGGCTTCGAGTGTGCGCGGGGTGTCGAAGTAGTCGGACAGGCTGCCAGCCGCAGCAATCTGCTCAGCCAAGACCTGGGTCGGCGGCATCATCGTGCCGGGTCCGCGGGTGTGCTCTTCTACCGCGGCCCGCGCGCGGACCCAACCCGCGGTGCTGGCCTCGGTGGTGTGCCCATCGGCCTCCTGGCCCGACGGCACGGTGGTGGCGAAGAAGACAGTGTCGTAGCGGCGGGGTTCACACTCGGGGGTGATCCAGCGGGCGATGGGGCTCAGCACGTCCGTTCGGAGCACCAGACCTTCGCGGCGCAACACCTCCGCGAAGGAGAGCGAGCGGTCCAGCAGTCCTGCGCGGTGCTCACCCCACTGCGGGGCGCTCAGGTCCGAGATGACCTGGTCGCCCTCGGGACCGGCAATGAGCACACCGCACTCTTCAAACAGTTCACGGGCAGCCGCGACCTGGATGTCCGGCGGGGTCGCGGTGGGGTTCGCACGCGCTGGGGGAACCTCGATCTCACCATCGCGTGGGTCGACGCCACCGCCTGGATAGACCAGCATCTGCGGCGCAAACGCCATCTGTGCGACCCGGTGCTGCATGAAGACTTCAAGATCTCCGGTAGCGCACGGCCGCAGCAGCAGCACACTCGCAGACCGCCTCGGCGTGACGGGTCGGTGGGCTCGCGGGTCGGCCAGCCACGACCGCGCCGCCTGCTCGAAGTCGGGCCGCAGCGCCAGCGGCATGTCGAAGTCGCGGTCGGCTGCCCTCATCCCGCGCTCGACCCGAGCAGGTCAAGCGGAGGTGCGCACCGCGACAACAATCTCAACCTCGACTGGCGCGTCTAGCGGAAGGGCGCAGACTCCGACCGCTGACCGGGCGTGAATCCCTGTCTCGCCAAAGGCTCCGCCGAGCAGTTCACTGGCGCCGTTGATGACACCGGGTTGACCAGTGAAGGCCGGATCGCTGGCCACGAAGCCGACCACTTTGACCACCTGCACGACATCGTCGAGGTCGCCGATGACCGACTTCACGGCCGCGATGGCGTTGAGCGCGCACAGACGAGCGCAGTCTTTCGCCTGCTCCGGGCTGACGAAATCTTCACCCTCGCCGACCTTCCCGGTAGCCGGCAACGCGCCGTCAAGGAAGGGCAACTGGCCGGAGGTGAAGATCAGGTCGCCCTGGCGCAACGCGGGAACGTATGCCGCCACTGGCGTGGTCACGTCGGGCACGGCATACCCCAGGTCGTGCAGACGCTGCTCGACCTGCCCGCCGCTCATGTGGCCCTCTTCAGATAAGCCACCAGGCTCGAGCCACCATCAGGTCCGGGGACGACCTGGACGAGCTCCCACCCGTCCGATCCCCATTGGTCGAGGATCTGTTTGGTGGCGTGGACGATGAGCGGAACGGTGGCGTACTCCCATGTGGTCATGCAGCGAGCCTAACCACATGGCGCGGTTGCGGGCAGGGTCCGCTGGCCACTGAGTTTCACCGCATTGTCAGGTTTCGCCCGTAAAGTTGCACATATGCGCATTGTCACGACCTTGGCGAGGGTCACCTCGTTGCTGGGAGCCTTCTTGGCGATCTCGGTGCTGATGGGGCTGCTCGGCGCCGGTTTGTTGCTGCCTGTTATCGGCACGGCTGGCACGGCTGCCCGCGAAGGGGTGGGTCTGTTTGAGGAGTTGCCCGGTGAGTTGGACTCCAACCCGTTGGCCCAGCAGTCCCGGGTGGAGTCCGCCAGTGGCCGTCTTATCTTCATGCCCGCCCTGCAAAACCGGATTATTGTCGGTCTGGACGACATCGCGCCAGTGATGCAAGACGCACAGGTGGCCATCGAGGACGAGCGTTACTTCGAGCATGGTGGAGTCGACGCGAAGGCGTTGGGACGTGCCTTCGTGACGAACGCGACCACGGATGACACCCAGGGCGGCTCGACGCTGACGCAGCAATACGTGAAGTTGACGCTTGCCGAGCAGGCCGAGCGTGAGGGTGATGTCGAGGCTCAACGATCCTTGTTGGCGCGCAGCGGCACCGAAGGGTATGTCCGCAAACTGCGCGAGTTGAAGTATGCAGTGACCTTGGAAGAGCG
>JBBSNC010000101.1:0-9181 GCA_038232855.1 Actinomycetales bacterium | reverse complement strand
CCCCTGACGATTCGAGGTCGGCTTCGGCATCCAAACCCGGTCGGGCGGTCAGTGTGAGGGGTCCAGGGGTGTTGTGGGCCGTGAGCAGAGCGGCAAGATCTGTCTCGATGCTCTGGCTCGTGCTGACCGCGTGCGTGAGTAGGGCGGCGCGTAGCGCCCGCACGATCCACACCGGATGGGAGTGCAGCACCGCGAGACGGGCAATGGGATCGCCCACCCCATCGGTCACAGCCTCCAGCCACTGCGACCGGTCGCGTTCGCTCACTCGCCTCAGCACGGCATTCACGAACCCACCCGAGCCTTGCGACACGTTCTGACGAGCCAACGCCACGGTTGCGCTCACTGCAGCGTGGTCGGGCACGCGCATCGCAAGCAGTTGGTGGGCACCCATCCGCAGAATGTCGCGCACCGCAGCATCAATGTGGGCCGGGTCACGATCGGCGGCGATTGCAATAATCGAGTCATAGAGGCCCTGCATCCGAATGGTCCCGTAGGTCAGCTCGGTGGCGAACGCCGCGTCACGCCCGGACAGACCCGCCGTGCGGACCTGGCCCGGGAGTTCAAGATTCGCATAGGCACCGTGCGCCACCGCCCGCAGTGTCAGGTATGCGGTCTGGCGCGCTGGGTCGCTGGTCCGGGGGCGGTCGGCCGGTTTGGTCACCGAGCGGAATCTTTGTGCTGACACTAGGCGTCCTCTCCTAGGACGTCGTCGGGGCCAAGCCTTGCCCCGCGGGCCCAATCGGCAGCATCCATGGGTTGCTTGCCTGGTGGCTGCACCGTGCCGAGCGCCACGAGGCCGTGGCCCGTTCCGACCAACACGTCCTTACGGTTGCTCCGGAGTTGACCGGGCCGAAGCGTTGACTCTTCAGCGGTCGTATTGACTCGCACCGGCCCGATCTTAAGTCGCTGGTTTTGCAGCGTGGTCCATGCTCCGGGCGATGGAGTGCAGCCACGGATCTGGCGATCGACGGCATACGCCGGGCGGTGCCACTGGATCTGTGCATCGGCGCTGGTCACTTTGGGCGCATAGCTGATGCCCGTCATGGGCTGTGGGATCGGCGCAATGGTGCCCGCCTCGAGCGCATCAAGCGTCGCTATCAGCAGGCCAGCACCTGCGACTGCTAACCGGCCAAGCACGCCCCCTGAGGTGTCGTGCTTTCCGATCTGTTCGGTCAACGTCCCCAGCGTCGGCCCAGTGTCCAAACCCTCCTGGAGCTGGAAGGTTGTCGCACCAGTGATCTCATCTCCGGCCATAATCGCGTGTTGCACCGGAGCCGCCCCGCGCCAGGCTGGAAGCAACGAGAAGTGCAGATTGATCCAGCCGTGCGTCGGGACGGTCAGCAGCGAGGCCGGCACGAGGCCGCCGTAGGCGACGATGGGGCAGGTCTGCGGCGCGAGGTGCCTCAAGTGGGCTGAAAACGCATCGTTGCGCAGCGAGGTCGGTGTGAGCACTTCGATGCCAGCCGCCTGTGCTGCCTCCCGCACTGCTGATGCCTGCATCTTGCGCTTCCGCCCCGATGCAGCGTCTGGGCGAGTCAGCACGGCCACTACTTCATGAGTTGAGTCCAGGAGTGCATGCAGTGACGGAACTGCCGCCGCTGGGGTGCCAGCGAAGAGGAGGCGCATGGGGCTAGCGTCTCATCAACCTCCAGCGGCTACTGACGGGCGGCGTGATACTGCTCCGGATCGATCTTCAACTCCGCGATGTCTTCGCCGAGAGAGCGCAGGAGCTCGTGTCGGGCGTTGCGCCGTTTGCGCTGATCTACCGGGTTCGGGACTGGCGCAGCGGCGATCAACCTCTTGGTGTACTCCTCCTGAGGGTTGTGCAGCACCTCATCGCGCGGCCCTGCCTCGACGACCTGGCCGTTCTGAAGGACGACCACCTTGTGCGCCAGCAGGTCGATCACGGACAAGTCGTGGCTGACAAACAGACAGGCGAATTTGTACTCCGACTGTAGCTCGGCAAAGATCTTCAGCACCTTGGCCTGCACCGACACGTCGAGCGCCGAGGTCGGTTCATCGGCCACCAACAGCTCCGGGTCCAACGTGAGTGCTCGGGCGACGCTGATCCGTTGCCGCTGACCACCCGAGACCTCGTGTGGGTAGCGGTTGTAGACCTCGCGTGGCAACTGCACCGCGTCCAGCAGTTCATAGACCTTGTCCTGGCGTGACTGCTTGTCACCCACTTTGTGCACCACCAGCGGCTCAGCAATGCATTCGCCGATCGGCATCCGGGGGTTGAGTGAGGCCGCCGGGTCTTGGAAGATCACCCCGATCCGCTTGCGCAGTGCCTTCAACTCGGACCTGTTCAGCGACGGCAGATCCTCACCCAACAACGTGAACTGACCCGACGCGGCTGGAATCAGCCCGAGCGCACAGCGGCCAATCGTTGACTTCCCCGAGCCGGACTCCCCCACCAATCCGACGATCTCACCCTGTGGGACATTGAACGACACATCATCCACGGCCCGGAACGGCGGCTTGCCGAGTCGCTGGTATTCGATGACGAGATTCTGCAGATCGATCGCGAGCTCAGCATCCGGGTCCAGGTTGTCCCGAATGTTGATGCCCATTTGGCCGCGGCCAGCGCCCAAGCGTGGCACCGAACCCAGCAGCATCTTGGTGTAGTCATGCTGTGGGTTGGTCAGCACCTCTTCGCAGGTCCCCTGCTCGACCAACTCGCCCTTGAACAGCACGGCAACGCGGTCGGCCATGTCGGCCACCACAGCCATGTCGTGTGTAATCAACAGGATGCCGGTGTCGAGTTTGTCCTTCAGCGACCGCAGCAGGTCGAGGATGTCGGCTTGCACCGTCACGTCGAGTGCAGTGGTGGGCTCGTCGGCGATGATGACCTTGGGGTCGCAACTGATCGCCATCGCAATCACGACTCGCTGACGCTGGCCACCCGATAGTTCGTGCGGATATTGTGTGACGCGCTTTTCAGGCTCAGGTATGCCGACCATTTCTAGCAGTTCGATCGCGCGCTTGTCAGCATCGCGGCCTACGGCGATGCCGTGCAACTCCATCGCCTCGCTCACCTGTGTGCCGATCGTGAGCACCGGATTGAGCGCAGTCATCGGCTCTTGGAAGATCATCGCGATGTTGTTTCCGCGCATCTTCCGCATTTTGCGCTCGGACAGGTCGCCCACCGAGGTGCCTGTCACTTCGACAGTGCCTTCGATTTTGGCATTGCCCGGGAGCAGACGTATCGACGTCATCGACATCACTGACTTGCCCGAGCCCGATTCACCCACTACCGCGACGACCTCACCTGGCTGCACACTGAGCGTGACGCCCTTCACGGCATGCACCGAACCGAACTCGGTGCTGAATCGAACGTCGACGTTATCGAAACTCAGCACCGCCCCGTTCTCCGACTCAGGCGCTTCAGACTCCGAGCCTGACATCGACTCGCTCATTGCAGTGGCCATTAGTCCGCCGTCCTGTTCTGCCGGGGGTCAAAGGCATCTCGGAGTCCGTCCCCGAGGAAGTTGACCGACAGGGCGATACCCAAAATCATCAATCCAGGAAACCAGAACAGCCATGGCCGAGTCTGGAAGGCGGTTTGGTAGGTGCTGATCAAGAGTCCGAGCGAACTGTCTGGCGGGTTGATGCCGTAGCCGAGGAAACTCAACGCCGTTTCCAGCAGGATGGCCACCGCGATCGTCAGCGTGGCGCTCACGATGATGGTGCCGATGGTGTTGGGCAAGATGTGCTTGAAAATGATCCGCAACGACGACGTCCCAATAGCTTCGGCGGCGGTCACGAACTCACGTTCTCGTAGCGAGAGCACCTCGCCGCGCACCAGTCTGGCTAGGCCCGTCCACACCAAGATACTCAAGGTGAACGACATCCCCCATATCCCGGCATCCAGTGTCTTCGCGACCACTGCCGCCAAGATCAGAAGGGGAATCACGATGAAGACGTCGGTCAGGCGCATCAGAATGGCTTCGACCCAGCCGCGGTAGAAACCAGCGAAGGCGCCCACCATGGTTCCAATAACCGTGCTGCCGATTCCGACAGCGAAAGCAACGATCAGGGACTGCTGCGTCCCGCGCATGGTCAGAGCGAAGTAGTCCTTGCCGGTCGTCTCCTGACCAAAGGGATTCTCGCCCAGACTGGGCGGGAAGAGCGACAACGTCGGACGTCCGCCGTCGACGACGGTCGTGCTGTTCAGGTAGGACTTGCCCCACCACCCTGGGAGGCTACCGATCCCGATCGAGGTATACGCCAGGATGATCAATCCCACCAGCACTCCGAGGGAGACCATGGCACCCTTGTGTCGGAAGAAACGCCGCCGCACCAGTTGACCTTGGGAGTACGACTTTTCCTCAAGGTCGATTTGCTTCTCGCTCGAGTACGTGTCGTCGACGTCCAGATCGCCGTGCTGGGGCGACCCAGGATCTGCTTGTCCCATGACCGGAGAGATGTCTTCCCGCCCGGACCCAGGCGTGTCCGGCTCACTACGCGACGAATTCTCGTTGTCAGCCATGACGGCCTCCTATCTCGTGATCCGCGGATCGAGGGATGCGTAGGCTATATCTGCCAGCATGTTCATGAAGATCGCCGCAGCGCCGGTCACGAGGAAGAAGGCCATCACCGGGTTAGGGTCGACTTGGTCCAATCCAGCTTGGAACAACGCACCCATACCGCTCCAACCGAAGATGCGTTCGGTAATCACGGCACCACCGATAAGTGAGGCAAAATCGAAGGCCACAATCGTCGTGATCGGGATGAGGGCGTTGCGCAGGGCGTGCTTGGTGTTGATGACCCGGTCCGACAAACCTTTTGAACGAGCCGTGCGCATATAGTCTTGCTGCGTTGTCTCCAACATCGAGGACCGGGTGTATCGCGAGTAACTTGCAAGCGAGATGAGCGTTAGCGCGATCGTGGGCAGGATCAACTGCGTGGACCAGTCCCAGACGCCTTCATAGAAGTTCCCACTGAATAGGGGAGATCCGGATCCAATGGTCGAGATCGGCCTACCCGAGGATTCCAGGTAGGCGTTCCAATTGGACAGCAGCCGGTCGGCGAACGTGAAAAAGCCAAACGCGAGCGCCGTGCCAACGGACACCGTGACTGCTGTCTTTCGCTCATAGCCACCGAACACGACGCCGATGATCGCTCCGACTGCTGCGGCCACGAGTGCCAGTACCAAGAGCAGCGTCCAAGTGGGGTCCTCCATCATCGACCGGGTGACGTAGAAGGACACGATGCCGACGCCAAGGGTCGCTAGACCTGAATAGATCACCTGGCGGTTGCGCAGTCCCACCGTCAGCATTAGCAACAGCCCGAACGCCGCCAGCGACAACAGCACGACCAACCCGATCCCAAGAGCGGGGTATGTCCACCAGTCAACATAGTCAAAATAGGTCACTACGCCGAAGAGCACGACCACGGTCACGACGAAGGTCAGCACCCGTCTTTGCAGGTCACCGCCGGCGAACACCGAGAACACCAAGCCGAACACGAGCGCCATTACTAGGGTCGTGACTATCGACACGGATGGATCCGCTATCCAGTTGTTGAACTCGATAGCGCCGTATTGCTTCAGCATGATCGCTGCCCAGAAGACTGGCAGGGAGAAGAAGAGGAAGGCGAGGAAGGTGATGGCGTAGTCGAAGCCGCTGTATTGCCGTATCGCGGACAGGATGCCCATGGTCACACCGAGGATGAGCGCGATAACAGTCGCCAACGTGACCAGTCGAAGGCTGCTGACCACCGCGGCAGCAACCATGGCATTCACGTCCGAGCCCGTCCGGTCGACACCTAAGTCGCAGGCCAGAATCAAACACTTGCTGGCGCCGCCCAGCCACATGCCATACCGCGAATACCACGGCTCATCCAGGTTCATATTGTCGATGCGTGCCTCGAGCAACTGCTCCCTGTTGCTGGCGTTGCTTTGCCGTAGATCTTTCAGCGGATCGCCCGAGTTGATCGTCAGGACGTACATCAAGATGGAGGCCAAAAACAGGATCAGGACTGATATCCCGATCCTGCGGGCAATGAACTGGAGCACGGTGCCACCTTCCTGTGAGGTGCAACGGTGAACCTCACACCTATAAGGACCCTAGCGCGTCGGGGCGCTACTACGCATGGGCCTCACGTGGATTGGGGCGGGAGTCTTGGCGACTCCCGCCCCAACTCAGGTACAGCTTTGCTTCTGCGCGATCAGATCACTCAGCGCGAACCCACTGCTCCGCGTTCCAGGCAATCTGGGTCTGGGTGGAGTTGAAGTACACGTTGTCGATGGCGGCGTCTGCTCCCACCACACCTGGGTGGGCGAAGATCGGGATGCCGTACAGGGTGTCCCATAGCAACTTCTCAATGACCTTGCGCTGCTCTTTCCAGACCTCCGGGTCGTTCGAGGAGGCGAGCGTATCCCACGCTGCATCGACCTCTTCGTTAGTGTACTTCCCGAAGTTCTGACCACCACCGGTGGAGTAGATCGGCTCACCGGAGGCGACCTGGCCCGAGCCTGCCCACGCGAACATCGCGATGTCGTAGTCACCGACCTCCAAGGGACCGCCAGCAGCGAAGAATTCGGCGTCTCCACCATCGATGATGTTGAAGCCCGCCTCGTCGCAACTGGACTTGATGGCGGACACCTCGTTGGTGCGGCGCTGGTTCGGTTGCGAGTAGCCGATCCGCACGTCCAAAGGTGTCTCGAGACCGGACTCCTCCAACTTGGCCTTGGCGCCCTCAATGTCGACCTCGTCGTATCGGCCGTCGTATGCGGCCTCGACTGTCTCCTCGTAGTCGTCCTGGAACGGGAAGACCTCGCGCAGGTTCATCAGGACACCTTCGGGGTCGACCGGCTTGATGAGGTTGTCCACGATCTGCTGACGCGGGGCGCACATGGCGAAGGCTTCGCGTGCGGCCAAACCACCGTTCTTATCCGCAAAGGGGCTGCTGTCGATAAAGTTGAAGTCGAGGTGCTCCCAGGTCAGGGTCGGTCCGGTGATGAGTTCGAACCCATCACCCATGCCTTCGATCGCCTGCACGGTATCAACATCAGGCTGTGGTTCGATGATGTTGATGTCACCGTTCTGCAGAGCTTGGACCATGGCCTCTGGGGCGGTGAAGCGGAAGGTCAAGTTCTTCGTCGCGGGCGGCGGGCCGTAGTAGTTCTCGTTCGGCACCAGGGTGAGCGACTCTGGGCTGTTCCAGGTGGCGCCATTGAGCGTGTACGGACCACTGGAGGGCACCAGGGCCGGATCCGGCAGGTCGCCACCGTCGAAGGTCCACCCGGTGTTCCAGAACTCGGCCGCGTCAGCCATGTTGGCCGTGTCCCGATCAAGGATCTGCTGCGCAAACTCGGCGGGATCGACGCCGATCTCACCCGCCAAGACATGCGCCGGCAACGGCGCGGTGGGCACCAACTCCCAGTCCGGGTAAGGATCTGGGTAGGTCAGGGTGAAGGTCTTGCTGTCCACTTCGGTCTCGGGTCCTTCTGGGACCTGGACGCCGAAGGTGTCGCTCACCGGGTCGAACTCGCCGCCTTCTTCTTCTTCCGGGAAGAGGGCTGCGGGGTTGGACGATGCCCACTGCAAGAGATAGTCATTGGCGGTGATCGGGGTGCCGTCTTCCCATACCGCGTCATCTGAGATTGTGTATTCGACGGTCAGCGGATCATCGCTGGTCTTTTCATAGGTGCCGAAATCCTCATTCGGGAAGACGGTGCCATCGGTTCCGAAGTAGGCAAAATTTTCGCGCAACTGGTCGTTGACGACCGAGTTGTACACCGAGTTGGTTGCGCTGGTTTCGTCGTTGTAGCTCTCCCATTCGACCTCCCCGACGGAGTAGGTGATTTGACCGTCCTTGGTCGTGATATCACCCAAATCGGGCTTCTCCAACACCTCCTCGTCGGAGTCGCCTCCCTCAGAACCAGCGTTTCCCTCGCTGCCGTCGGAGCCACCCCCACCTTGCGCGTCATCCGAACCGGACGTGCAAGCAGTGAGCGCCAGGGCTCCCGCAGCCGCGATGGCCATCGTTGTGCGCCTGATCTTCAATGTTCCTCCTGAGTGAAAGGGACGAGCTCTCAGGCAGGTCGCGATCCGTGTGATCGTCGCCGATGACCCTGAGAACGCATCCGACGTTCGCCTTCAAAGTATGTGGCATGCCGCCTTTACGCCACCGCAGCGACACAAGGTGACCGAAACGTTATGCGCTGATGCCGTGCACAAATGCAGGTGTTCAGGGGCCGATCTCAATGGGATCTACCCGCATCGTCAGCCGCTCGGGGTCTTTCCGCGCGCTGCGTCGAGCACGAGATGCCGCCACCAAGCGAAGCAAGGCGGTTTCAGCCGCCGTCTGATCGAAGATACTTGCCCCCGTGCGCACCAGGAATTGCGTACTCTCCCCCGCTCCGCGCGCCCCCGGGCCCACCACCTCGAGCACCCCCTGGCTGATGGCATCGACGGCTGCAAACTGGGCCGCCAGGTCACGCACCGGCTCCACAGGGCCACTGATCCGCACCATTCGTGCGTAGGGAGGCAGCATCAGTGCGCGCCGTTCAGCGAGTTCGGCGTCCAGCAGCCACTGCGGGTCCCACCTGACCAGCGCCTCCACCGAGCGGATTCCGGCGTGTGCCGGAACGCCGACCAGCACGACACGCCCGTCGGCTTGCGCGCTCCTGGTGAGAGCTGCGGCGGCTGCCCAGCGACGAAGGGCCTCAATCGAGCTGTCCAGTCCGGCCTTATCCAGCAGCGCCCACCCGTCCAGCAAGATCGTGGTGGCGAAACCTCCCTGCGCCAATGGCTCCGCCCCAGGGGTGGCAACGACGATGGATGGGGCGGAGCTGACCCGATCGAGAACGTTGCCGGACTTGGAACTCAGAACTGTGGTGCCGGGGAAGGCTCGTCCGATTTCGTATGCCGTGCGCCGCTCCCCGCTCGTGCCGCTGCGCCTGGTGTGAGACCCACACTGCGGGCATGGCTCCTCGGGCACCGGATGCGCGCACCACTGGCATTTGGCGCCTTGATCGTCGTCTGGATAGTGAACGGGCCCATGACACTGCGGGCAGACCACCCGATGTCGGCACTGCGCACAACTGAGACCGAAGGCATAGCCAAGTCGGGGCACCTGCACCAAGACCGGCCCGCAGGTCAACCCCTGCGTGATCGCCCGCCAGGCCAGGCTCGGGATGCGCGCCGCCGACGCGGCCGGATCGCGGGACGCT
>JBBSNC010000100.1:0-9204 GCA_038232855.1 Actinomycetales bacterium | reverse complement strand
GGCGAAGCTTCGCAGCAGTCGGGGCGAGAACTGGCTGCTGGCCAGTTGCAAGGTCACCACGGTCAGCGAGAAGGTCAGCGCGGTCACCGTGATCAGCGAGGAGGCGATCGCGGCGAGCAAGGTACGGGCAGCGCCGGCATCACCCCGAAGAGCCACTCACTCACCGTGGGCGACAGTTCCCCGCCCACCGCGGCGTCGACCTCTGGCAACCCCACGCCCAGCAGCAGCGCGGCTATCACAGCGGCGGTGGGAATAGGCCACAACTCGGTCTGGACGGTGTCGCCAACAGTGGTGCGCGAGGTGCTCATGTGCGCATCATCGCAGCAGGCCACCCGGCCCCGACCATCAAGACGCCCACCCAGGCATCGATCACCGCAACAACCGGGTGCAGATGCATTTGCGGGAGCGGGATCGCCCCTGCGAGACCTCCCGGCTCTGTGTCGTTGAGAATCGCGACGTGGACATACCTGCGGGCCTGGCCAACCTGGTTACCTGCCGAACAACACAGCGGTGAGAACATCGTGTGAGTGAGGCTCCGGCCCGCACCCCCCGGACACCCCGAACGGTCACTCCATACCGTCTAGACAGGTCTTGTGACGGCGTGCCAGGGCTCGATAACACTGCGATCACCTCGGCCGACGCCACGAAATCGGGGGGTGGTCCCCGCGATTCCCATGGACTACGGTGATGCCACTTGGCACCGTGCCCCGGACCCCGGCACACGGTCGTACTATTCATCGCTGTGAAGGGTCCTTGTGATGCGCACGAAACCAGCACATTCTTCACGACCGAGCCGTGACCGGGTCGCCCGGTCGGGTCTCGCCGGGCTCAGCCGTGCGCATCGCGAACTTGCACCAGTCGCTCAGTTCCCAAGCCGTCATCGGCCAGGGGCAGGGCATCCTGGTGGAGCGGCGCGCGATCACCGGCGGAGGGGCGTTCGCCCGTTCCGGGGTCTGAGCTACGCCTCGCGCCGGCACGCGCATGCGGTAGCCCCACACATCGCGCGGACCGGGCCCGAAGACACGTTCATCCCCGAGCACCCGCACCGTGAGGATGATGGCTCCTATGCATGACGGCGAGGCACGCTTCACCCGGATCAGCTCCCTGATCGATCAGGAGCCCCCGATCAAGGGCGACCCGGGTGGCCGCACCGGCGCCCTCGGCAGGCTGTGCAAGGTGCTCGTGCAGGAGGTGAGCGCGGTCGGTGCGGGTATGACGGTCAGGGTCGACAACGGGCCGTCGCTGGTCGTGGCCACCTGCGGCCCGCACCCGGCTCGGCGGCGGTCTACGACTGTTGTCCACTGATCGAGGTGGTCTCAAGCGAATCAAACGCAACGGTCGCCGCCATGAAAGGTGATCAGCGTGCAGCGCGCTCACCGCTGGACGGCACCAGACGTTTCCCGACCCGAGCACGTCGGGCGGTGCGGGACCTGTCGGCCGTGAAGCCACGTTCGGGATCCAGGGCCATGGAGCACCCACATGATCCCGGCGACCAACAAGGCCCGGGACGTGAGCCTGGACCTGGCGTTCCTGACCGGGCGTTGCCCCCGGCCTAGCGTCATGCCCGCGTGCCCGACACAAGTCCCGGGCGCCCGTGAAGTGTATGGCCATTCCCCACGCAAAGACCCCTCGATCATGTGCTAGCAGGTCAAGGGGTCTTTTAAGTGTGGGCGATACTGGGTTTATACAGTATCGCCCAGCGGGCCCCCGCCGGGAGCCGACGGGACCACGCTCCATCCCCTCGGACGGGACGCTGCAGTCGCAGGTCGCACAGCGCCGGACTGAATCTCCGCGCCCCCGCAATGGGCAGCCCGCGGTCCTGCGCGCTTCGCCATGGGTCCCGAGAGCGACACCAGCGCCTTGTTACGCGAACATGTTGCACGTATATTGCACGAAGGATCGACAGGTGTACTATCAGTGCAGGTCAGCCAGCGATATGCGGGCGCCCCCGGCAGGACTCGAACCTGCAACCTACGGATTAGAAGGCCGTCGCTCTATCCATTGAGCTACGGGGGCCGCAGGTCAGTGTAGGCGCGGATAGCATCTGCGGTCATGGAGTCCGAGTCTGCGCTGTCCCACCTTCGCGATCAGATCGATGCCGTCGATCAGTCCATGTTGGACTTGTTGGCCAGGCGCCTGGACCTGGTGGCCCAAGTTGGTGAAATCAAGGGTCAGCATGGCTTGCCGATCTATGCCCCGGAGCGGGAGCGAGTGATGATCGCGGCACGGCGCGAGCAGGCGCAGGCCAAGGGCGTGCCGGGGGATCTGATCGAGGATGTGCTGCGGCGTTGTATGCGCGAGGCGTACGTGCACGAGAAGAACATGGGCTTTACCCAGCAGGCCCCAGATCTGGGGCCTGTCATTATCGTCGGCGGCGCTGGGGCGATGGGGGCGATGTTTGCTCGGATGCTGACCCTGTCGGGGTATGCCGTGCGGGTGCTCGATCGGGGCGACTGGGACCGCAGTGCGGAACTGCTGGACGGTGCCGGGATGGTGCTCATCTCGGTGCCGATTCACGACACGGTTGAGGTCATCGCCACCCTTCCGCCATTACCCCCGGAGTGCTTGCTGGTCGACTTGACCTCGGTCAAGAGCGCCCCATTGGAGGCGATGTTGGCAGCCCATCCCGGTCCGGTGCTGGGTCTGCACCCGATGTTCGGGCCGGATGTCGATTCCTTCGCCAAGCAGGTCGTGGCGTGCTGCCCCGGCCGGGAGGCGGAGTCTTCGCGATGGCTGACCGATCAGATCACTCTGTGGGGGGCCCGGGTGCATGAGGTGTCGGCGACTGATCATGATGCGGCCATGGGGCTCATCCAGGCGCTGCGACACTTCTCCACGTTTGTCTACGGCTCGCATTTGGCCCACGAGGACCGCAAGTTGGCGGACCTGCTCGCCCTGTCGTCGCCGATCTACCGCCTCGAGCTCGTCATGGTCGGGCGGCTCTTTGCCCAAAATCCGGAACTCTACTTCGACATCATCACCGCCTCACCGGCCAGCGTGCACCTCATCGAGCGCTACCACGAAAAGTTTGGCGAGGCCCTTGACCTGCTGCGACACGGCGACCGAGCGGCCTTTATTGAGCAGTTCGAGGAGATCGGCGACTGGTTCGGGTCGTATGCCGAGCGCTTCCTCGGCGAGTCCCGTTCACTCTTGGCGCACGCCGACGCCTCGCGCTAGCCCTCGTGGGCCGCCAGCCGCAACTGACTTGCCTGGCTGGGGTCGATTCAACGACCGCAGGGGGCTCACTGAACTGAGGTGAGCTCAGCACGCCGCTGAGAGGCAGCTGTCAGCAGGTGGCCCTCCCGCGCCGTCCACCACTCGTGCCGCCCGCCGCGCTCTAAGTGCTCCCGAGTGATCGCCAACTCCGCCGACACGTCCTGAAAGCTGCGCATGCTGTCAACGGCGCGCTGACCCCCAGATGCTTTGGCCCACTGTCTCGCCCGACGACGGCGCGCGGTGGATGTCAGCATCGAGACTTCTGCCGGGGTGAACCACCCGTTCAGCCCGTACCGAGTGAGATGCTCTCGGATCATCCGAGCCTCGGCGCGCCTCGCCCAGCTAAGGATGCCGAGGAAACCCAAGAAGAGCGGAACCTGCACCACGAGGTAGAGCACGATCCAGACGTCGGTGCCGGTAGCTGCGTTCCACAGCGCATGTCCGCTGATTGCACACAGAAAGCCGAGCACCGGAATCCATGCGAAGCGCCATCGTCGGCGATGGGTGAGGAGGCCAAGCGATATGCCAAAACACACGGTGAACATCGGATGGGCGAACGGTGTCACTAAACAGCGCAGCACGAACACCGCAATCAACCCTTCGTTCCCTAGGGTCTCGTAACTTTGAGCCAAATAGATGATGTCCTCGACGAAGGCGAATCCAATGGCGATGAGGCCGGCATACACAATTCCATCTACGACCCCATTGAATTCTCGGCGCGCGAACAAGAAGAGAATGAGAACGCCAGCGCCCTTAGTGGCTTCTTCGACAATCGGCGCCACCCCGACTGCGGCGACCATATCGGAATCGAAGCCGAGACGGGCGAGCACACCGACTGCCAACAGGCTCATCACGATGGACGTGGTGGTGGCGATGAGGGCGCCCCACAGGAACGCGAACCAGAGCATCCGGGCGGGCTCGGCCTCGAGCCGATCGACCCACAAGAAGAGGGGCACGGCGATGCCGATCACGGTGGTTGAGACGGCCGCCGCCAGAAGCAACGCGGCGGCACCGAGGTTTGACGTCAACAGGATGGTCAAGACCACCGCTGCCACCAAGAAGGCTGTCCCAACGATGCCCCAGCTCAAGAGTCTGCGGACTCGGGACCGCCCAGTCTCGTTGTGACTCAACAACACCCCCGAATGCCGTTCCATAGCCGGAGAATACCCGCCTCGATCACCAGGGATAGGTGACTAGGCTGCATCAAATGAGCACCCCATCGACCTCCGACAACAGCGCAGATCGGCTTGTCTGGATTGATTGCGAAATGACTGGGTTAGACGTCGATGCCGATGCGCTGATCGAGGTCGCAGCACTGGTCACCGACTTCGAGCTGAACGTCCTCGGCGACGGTGTGAATGTCGTGATCCGCCCCCCGGACGAGGCGTTGCAGCAAATGGGCGACTTCGTTCGCGAGATGCATGTCACTAGTGGACTGCTCGACGCCCTGGCCTACGGCATGAGCATGGAAGCCGCCCAACAGCAGGTCCTGGACTATGTGCGGGCCTGGGCACCGGAGCCCAAGAAGGCGCCGCTGGCCGGGAATACGGTGAGCACTGATCGCTTGTTCCTGGCCAGAGATATGGCCGAGCTGGAGCAGCATCTGCACTATCGGATCGTCGATGTCTCCTCAATCAAGGAACTCGCCCGACGCTGGTATCCGCGCGCCTACTTCAACTCCCCCGCCAAGACCGGCGGTCACCGCGCCCTGGGCGACATCCAAGACAGCATCGCCGAGCTTCGCTATTACCGCCGCGCCGTCTTCCGCGACCCCCCGGGGTTGGACACCTCCGCTCTGCGCGAGTTGACCGCGGGTTGACCTAGCCGCAGGGCCTCGACCAACCCGCTTCCAGTTGCCGAATCGAGAACCCGACGATAGCTCGAACTACCTTCCAAATGTATGCCCATACATTTGGGGCTCGTTGTTTATCGATGACCCGGAGGAGGCCACATGGCGAGGCCAGCCGACTCCGACCGGGTCACCGTCTACACCGTCGCTGAGCGGGCTGGGGTCTCGGTTGCCACGGTGTCCCGGGCACTTCAGGAGCCACAGATGGTCCGAGAGACCACTCAGGCGAAGGTAATGAAGGCCATCAAGGATCTCGATTACCTGCCACACGGAGCAGCGCGGGGCTTCGCGGACCCGCTCTTCCCGTGCGGCTTTGGCCTCGGACTCCCCGGGGTGACTCGACCCATTCATCGCATGGGGTGAGTGACGGGACTTGAACCCGCGACATCCGCGACCACAACGCGGCGCTCTACCTGCTGAGCTACACCCACCATGTCGTGCCCGCGGCTTCACCGCCCTAGGCAACGCCGACAATCGTACCTGCTGGGCGAGGGTGGTTCCGACGGGTCAGGGCCGCGGGTCCGCGCAGGTCAGGAGTCGGTGGAATCGTCGCGCCGTGCTGCAGCCTCGATCCGTATGCGGCGTGCTTCCTGCGTCTTCTCGCGCTCCTTCTCGACCTTCTTCTCCACCCCGGATTCATCACGGTAGGGCAGTTGAATCTGCTTCTCGGCCGCGATCCCCAACCGCAGTTGACGCGCGCGCTGCAGTTCAGAGTCAAACTCGGCACCGATGACGAGGAAGATGTTGGTCAGCCACAGCCAGACCAGCAACACGATGACACCGGCAATGGCGCCATACGTGGCGTTGTACTTGCCGAAGTTGGAGACGTAGAAGAAGAACCCAACCGTGCCGATCCCCCAGCCGATGATCGCCAATACTGCGCCACCACTGAGCCAACGGAACTTCTGCTGCTTCACGTTGGGGGTTCCCCAATACAGCAGCGCCACGATCGTGATGACGAACAGCAACATCACTGGCCATTTGGCGTAGGCCCACACCGTCACGAAGGTATCGCCAAGGCCCACGACTGATCCCACGGCGTCGACGATGCCACCGGTAAAAACCAACGAGAGCGCCACGGCCACGACCAACAACAAGCAGATGAGCGTGATCAGCACCAGCCAGGGGCGCAATTTCCAGATCGGCCGCCCCTCTTCGACCCCGTACACGGTGTTCATCATCCGCGAGAAGCCATTGACGTAGTTGGAGGCGGCATAGAGCGCACCGGCCAGACCGATGATCAGGGCGATGCTCGCCCCCCCGCCCGATTGGGTCGACGCGATGATGTCGGTCACCGGCTGCAGCGTCTTGTCTGAGACTCCGAGTTCCTTAATGACATCCACCAGCGCCTGCGTCGTGGAAGGGCCCTGCCCGAAAACCCCCAGCAGTGAGATCAATGCCAGTACGGCAGGAAAGAGCGACAGCACCGCGTAGTACGTCAGGGCGGCCGCAAGGTCGGTGCCCTTGTCTTGGTCGAACTCGGCCAGCGTCCGCTTCAAGGTCGCCAGCAGATCGATCTTGTCCGGCTCCTCGGACTTGTCGACGTCAGAGGCTTTGGCTTGTGTGCTCACAGGCAGCAAGTGTGCCTCATCGCAGCGTGTCTGGCTCATCAGTCAGGCGCATCCACACACAAGAGATCCCAACCCGGACAGGCTCCGAGCAGGAATCTCGCGTGAGTGCGCCAACAGGGACTCGAACCCCGAACCCGCTGATTAAGAGTCAGCTGCTCTGCCAATTGAGCTATTGGCGCAACAGCCGCGAACTTTATCACCGCAGCCCCTGGCGTCGTAAATCCTCGATGGTCCATGCTGTGCGAATGCGCGCACTGGTCAAGACCCATGCTGGCCCTGGGCTGGAGCTCACGGAGATGCCCGAGCCGAATCCAGGCCCGGACGAGGTAAAAATACGCGTGCTGCGGGCCGGATTGTGCGGCACCGATCTGCACATCGAATCCTGGGACGAGTGGGCCGCCGGAATGCTCAAGCCGCCGCTGATCATCGGGCATGAGTTCTATGGCGAAATCGTCGAGTTGGGCGGTTCGGTCCCCCAACTCGGCGGGAAATACGACCTAGTTCCTGGTCTGCGCGTCTCGGTCGAGGGCCACGTGATCTGCGGGGTATGCCGAAACTGTCGTTCGGGGCGACCGCACGTCTGCGTCAACAATTCCAGCCTCGGCGTCAACCGCGATGGCGCCTTCGCGGACTACGTCTGCGTGCCCTATACGAACGTGTGGGTGCAGCCGGAGGACATTGACCCCGAACTCGGCGCGATCTTCGACCCGTTGGGCAATGCCGTGCACACGGCGTTGACCTTCTCCATCGCAGGTGACGACGTGATGATCACCGGCTGTGGGCCAATCGGCGTGATGGCGGTTGCGATCGCCCGGCACGTGGGTGCCCGATACATCGTGGCCACTGACGTCAGCGAGTTCAGGCTCGAGATGGCTCGACAGGTCGGTGCCGACCATGCCGTCAATGTGGCCAAGGAGCGCGTCAAGCCCTATCAGAACCAGCTCGGGATGATGCTCGGATTCGACGTCGGCATGGAGATGTCGGGCAATCCGGAGGCGCTGAAGGAACTGATTGACAACTGTCAGCACGGGGCGGGCATCGCCATGCTCGGGCTGCCATCGGCGCCGTTTGCCATCGACTGGGGACCGGTCATCACGCGCATGTTGACGATCAAGGGCATCTACGGCCGCGAGATGTATGACACCTGGTATCGGATGATGTTCATGATGCAGACCTCGGCTGAACTGCGTCAACGCATCCGCTCGGTGATCACTCACAGATACCAGGCAGAGCAGTGGGAGGATGCCTTCGCCGCAGCACGCTCTGGCGAGTGCGGCAAAGTCATCATGGACTGGAGCTGACTCACCCGCATACCCAAAGGAGCACGTCATGTTTGCCTTCAAAAACGACCTGAGCGCCGAATTGGCGGGCATTCGGGATGCGGGCCTCTACAAGGAGGAGCGCCAACTGACTACGGCGCAGTCGGCCCACGTTGAGACGACTGCGGGTCGAGCGCTCAATTTCTGCGCCAACAACTACCTCGGCCTAGCCGATCACCCTGACGTCGTCGCTGCCGCGAGAGATGCGTTGGACCAGTGGGGCTTCGGTATGGCGTCCGTCCGGTTCATCTGCGGCACCCAGACCCAGCACCGCGACTTGGAACAGGCCATCGCGGACTTCAGTGGCACCCCCGATGCGGTGCTCTTCGCTTCTTGCTTCGACGCCAACGGCGGCGTCTTCGAGGTGTTGTTCGGCGCTGAAGACGCGATCATTTCCGATGCGCTGAATCACGCGTCCATCATCGACGGCATACGGCTGAGCAAGGCCAAGCGGTTCCGCTATGCCAACCGCAACATGAACGACCTGCGAGCGCAGTTGGAGGCTGCTCGAGACGCAGGGGCTCGACGGATAATCGTGGTCACCGACGGCGTATTCTCGATGGACGGCTTCTATGCCCCGCTGGAGCAGATCTGCGACCTGGCCGAAGAATTTGGCGCGATGGTCTTTGTCGACGACTGCCATGCCACCGGGTTCGTCGGCGACAACGGCCGAGGCACCGCCGAGCACTGCGGCGTCCTGGGCCGCGTTGACATCATTACTGGCACGCTCGGCAAGGCCTTGGGGGGCGCCAGCGGTGGGTATGTCGCCGCGCACCCTGAGGTGGTGGAGCTGCTCAAGCAGCGGGCTCGCCCGTACCTGTTCTCCAATGCCGTTGCTCCCTCGGTCGTGGCGGGCTCGCTGAAGGCCCTTGAAATCGCTCGTGACGCGGCCGAACCCCGCGAGCAACTCAAAGCCAACACGAAGTTGTTTCGATCGTTGATGGCCGACGAGGGCTTCGAGATGCTTGAGGGCTCACACCCCATTACTCCCGTGATGTTCCCCGGCGAGGACGGTGCTCGGTTGGCCGCTCAGATCGCCGATGCGATGTTGACGCGCGGTGTGTACGTCATTGCGTTCAGCTTTCCGGTGGTGCCTCAGGGCAAGGCCCGCATCCGGGTGCAACTCTCGGCAGCGCACAGCGAGGACGACGTGCGGGCATGCGTGGCGGCCTTCGTAGCCGCCCGCGACGAAGTCAGCTGACGCGGTGACCGTTGTGCGCGGCAACGCGCGATATCGTCGCGCGTTGCC
>JBBSNC010000099.1:0-9294 GCA_038232855.1 Actinomycetales bacterium | reverse complement strand
GGACTATACGAACCGAGGCCGGATCATCACCCCGCTGAAGGATCGGTTCGGCGCAGAAATTCGTACCCACTACCCTCAGGCCTTGGGCGATGAGATCGCGGTGATCAACCAGGAGGCAGACCTCAGCGCCACGGTGCCGGACCACTTGATCGAGATCTTGGCCCGCTTCACCCGTTCTTTGCGTGAGTCCGGGTCGGTGGACCAACGCTCGGGTGTCTCTGCACGATTCGCTATCGCCGGCGCTGAGACCGTCGCTGCATCCGCGCTGCACCGCGCCACCACGCAGCATGAGGCGCAGGCCGTCGCCCGGGTCGTTGATCTGGAGGCGGCGGTCGACGTGCTCGGCGGCAAAGTCGAGTTCGAATCAGGTGAAGAAGGCCGCGAGCGCGAGATCCTCGACCACCTGCTGCGTCGCGCCACTGCGGACACAGTCCGGCATCGCCTCGCTGGAATTGACCTAGCGTTGCTGGTTGAAGCTCTCGAAGGTGGCACCACGGTGACTACCGGGGAGCGGGTCACCGCCGTTGACGTATTGGCCGGCCTGCCGGTGCTCGGCGAGTCGGACGTCTATGACCAGGTCATGGACCGCTTGGAGGCGCACAACGACGGAGAACGCGCCAGCGCCATCGAATTGGCCCTGGAGGGCCTTTACCTTGCCCGCAAGGTCTCCAAGGAGTCCACCGACACCGGCGAAACCCTCTACGGCTGAAGCGCGCTGATCTCCAATGTCCTCGAAGCACCACAGTCATCGATCCCGATACGGGCGGTATGCCGGCGGCCCGGACCCGTTGGCAGCACCCGTCGACCTGGCGCAGGCATTGGAAGCTATCGGTGAAGACGTGATGGCGGGCTATTCCCCCGAGCGGGCGATGCGCGAATTCTTGCGGCGCGGTGGTGCGCAGCAGCGCGGGCTCGACGATCTGGCCGCTCGGGTTGCCAAGAAGCGACAGGACCTCCTAGGCAAGCACAACCTCGACGGCACCATGGCGCAAATCCGCGAACTGCTCGACCGTGCTGTGCTGAATGAGCGCAAGCAGTTGGCCAGGGAGATGGGGGAGGACGCCCGCTTTGCCGAGATGCAGGTCGAAAACCTCAACCCCTCGACCGCCGCAGCCGTCTCAGAGCTCAGCGACTATCAGTGGCACAGCACCGACGCTCGCGAAGACTTCGACACCATTAAGGACCTGCTCGGCCGGGAGATGCTCGACCAACGATTCGCCGGCATGAAACAGGCTCTTCAGGGGGCGACTGACGAAGATCGAGCGGAAATCAATGAGATGCTGCGCGACCTCAACACACTGTTGGAGGCGCACCGCCTCGGTGAGCCTACGCAAGAGATGTTCCAGCAGTTCATGGACAAGCACGGCGAGCACTTTCCGGAGAATCCACAGAGCATCGAAGGCCTACTCGACGCGCTCGCGGCCCGGGCGGCGGCCGCGGCCCGGATGCGAAACTCGATGACCCAAGAACAGCGCGAGGAGCTGGACGCTCTGGCCCAGCAGGCCTTCGGGTCGCCGCAACTGATGCATTCCTTGTCACAACTGGATGACAACCTGCGATCACTTCGACCGGGGGAGGATTGGGGCGGCTCGCAGCGTTTCGAGGGAGAACAAGGCCTGGGCCTGGGTGACGGCACCGGGGCCCTGCAAGATTTGGCGGACCTCGACGCGCTAGCCGAGCAGTTGTCGCAGGAGTATGCCGGCGCATCGATGGGTGACGTCGACCTGGACTTGGTGGCGGTGCAGTTCGATGACGACGCCGCGGTTGACGCGAAGACCTTGGCCGAGATCGAGCGGGCACTCAAAGACACCGGCTTGATGCAACGCGGCAGCGACGGTGCGCTCAAGCTCTCGCCCAAAGCCATGCGGCAGTTAGGCAAATCGCTGCTGAAGGACGTCGCCAACCGCATGTCTGGACGCCCGGGCGCACGCGACCTGCGTCGCGCTGGGGCCGCAGGAGAACGCAGCGGCGCGACCCGCGAGTGGGCCTTCGGGGACACCGAGCCGTGGGACGTCACCCGCACGGTGCTCAATGCACACACTCGAACGGCCTTGGAAAAAGCAGATGGCGCGAGGCGGTCCGGGGGCGCACCCGTCAACGACGGCACACGCATCTCGGTCAGCGACGTTGAGGTTCACGAGACCGAGGCACGCACCCAAGCAGCTGTCGCGCTCCTGGTGGACACGTCGTTCTCGATGGCGATGGAGGGCCGGTGGGTGCCGATGAAACGCACCGCGCTGGCGCTGCACCAGCTGATCAGCACCCGCTTTCGCGGCGACGCCCTGCAACTGATTTCCTTCGGACGGTATGCCGAGGTGCTAGGAATCGAGAGTCTCACCGCGCGCGAGCCCGAGTGGGAAAAGGGCACCAATCTGCACCATGGCCTGCTGCTTGCCGCCCGGCATTTCCGCAAACATCCCAGTGCGCAGCCGGTGCTACTCATCGTGACCGATGGCGAGCCGACGGCCCACCTCGAGCCCGGCGGTGACGCCTTCTTCGACTACCCGCCGCATCCGCTCACGATCGCTCGTAGCGTGCGCGAGTTGGACCAGTGCGCCCGCCTCGGTGCGCAGACCACCTTCTTCCGGCTCGGAGCGGACCGCGGCCTTGCCCGATTCGTCGACGAGATGGCCAAGCGGGTCGATGGCACGGTCATCGCACCCGAACTCGATGATCTCGGCGCAGCCGTCATCGGCTCGTATCTCAGCGCGCGCCGTCCCGGCTGGGCAGAGGAAGTCTGGGGCTGGGACTAGCCGCGATTCATGCCCGCGAACAGTCTTACTCGCAGGGGATAGCTCCCAACGATGCCAACCCCTGCAGGTCACCGTCGCCATAGCTCAGCCGGCTCGGAGTCGGGTTCATCAATTGGCCGGGATCGTTGACGTG
The DNA here is from genome assembly GCA_038232855.1 of Actinomycetales bacterium. Taxonomy (GTDB): domain Bacteria; phylum Actinomycetota; class Actinomycetes; order Actinomycetales; family Dermatophilaceae; genus Ornithinicoccus. The sequence goes on along the minus strand of JBBSNC010000099.1, from coordinate 6,408 downwards.
CCCAAGGCCCACCACATGTCCAAGCTCGTGATCCAGCACGGCCTGCGAAATGCGGCCACCGATGTCGAAGGATCGACCTTCGGTATCGATGACCACCATCCCGCTGACATATCGGCGCTCGCCGCCTTGCCGGATCGAGGTGCTGCCACCCAGTCCGCGCACGTCACCCGCCAGCTCCGGGACCTCATCGGCATCGGCCCAGGCGAGGATCACCGGCTCTCCGGGTCCGCGAGAGGAGAGGTTGCGGTCATCGGTCTCGCCGACGACCGACAGGTTCAAGCCAGCTGCATCGTTGGTGTGTTGGACCGCAGTGTCCACCATGTCGGCATACCCATCTGGCGCATTCTGCGGGTTAATCACGATCTCTACGGGTTGGCAGGGGTCGAATCCGACCGGGCTCACCCCGTCGGATTGGGTCATGGCATAGGCATATGCTCCCTCGCCTAGCGGCATCTCTGAGACAGTGCCACCTTGCCGCGTGACGTCGTCGAACATGGTGCGGAAGGTGTCGAGCTCGTAGTCGGGGTGCCAGGCAACGAAACCGGCGACCACGGCACCGACGATGACCATCGTGCTAAAGACTCCAGACAGAGCAGAGCCTTCGCGGCGCTGTCCATACTCCGGCTCGGTCGGCATACCCCCATGGTCAAGCATCTCGCTGTGGGTGGCCTGGGATGGTCGATGGCCTGAGAATGGGGAGTCGGACCGCAAGCGCAAGGAGAGATAGTGAGCAGAGTCGAGCGCCTCGATGCTGTGCAGCAGGATCGTCCATGGCTGAGTTTCCCGATCGCCGTGGTCTACAAGTTCGTCGATGACCAGGGGATCTACCTAGCGGCATTGATCACCTACTACGGCTTTCTGTCACTCTTTCCACTCTTGCTACTGCTGGCGTCCCTGTTGGGGTTTGCGCTACAAAATCAGCCGGAGTTGCAGGCGCGGCTGTTGGAAACGGCTGTCGGCCAATTTCCAGTCCTCGGCAACGAGCTCGCTAACCCAGAGGGTCTGCAGGGCAGCGGCGCGGCGGTCGCAGTCGGTGGGCTCATTGCCATGTATGGCGCATCTCGGGTGGCGCAGGCGACTCAGCACGCGATGAACGTGAGTTGGGGCGTTCCCCGGCATCGACGGCCCAACCCGATCGTGGCCCGGTTGCGCAGCACGATCCTGATCGGGATCGCCGCTTTGGCCCTGCTGGGCAGCACGATCTTATCCGCGTTGAGCAGCAGCGCCGAGGCCTATGGCGTCGAGCTGGGCGGCTTGACCGCAGGCGCGTTGCTCGCCGTCTCGATGCTGATGATCTGTGCCTTCTTCGCCCTCGGCATGAAGACCTCAACGACCCGGTCATTGACGTGGTCGGAGGTGCTTCCCGGGGCGATCACCGCGGCGTTGGGTTGGCAGTTGCTGCAATCGTTCGGCGCGACCTATGTGGGCCGCGTCGTCAACAGCACCAACGACACCTACGGTGTCTTTGCATTGGTGCTGGGCCTGATGGCATGGCTGTTCCTGGTGGCATCGGTGCTGGTTTTATCGGTGGAGATCAACGTCGTCCGAGTCGAGGGCTTGTACCCTCGGGCGCTCTTGGCACCATTCACCGAAGACACCGATCTGACCGATGCCGATGAGCAGTCGTTTACCGATACGGCGACCTCGACGAAGGTGAAGGAGTCGGAGGACGTCGAGGTCACTTTCGATGACGATGACGATGACGATGACGCGCCTAAGGTGAAGTCGTGAACGAGCCGCGGCAGACCTTCGAGCCCGAAGATGAGGGGGACTGGCGGCCTGGTTAGCTGAACACCACAATGGCGGCGCCGGGATCTGGGTCTGCCCACGCAAGAAGGGGGCCTAGATCAGTAACCCGCGGGTGGTGGGGGCGGAGGCGACCCGTAGGTGCCGGAGCCATACCCACCCGCTGCCGGGTCAGCGGTCTCTTTCTTCGCCCGCGACCGTCCGACGAAATACAGGATTACCCCGATGAGCATGAGGAAGAGCCCGAGGCCGACCCCGAGCACGCCACCGATGAGCGTCAGCGCGCTGGTGCCCACGGTGTCGATACGGAGCGATGGGCCGATCACCAGCGCCGCTGCACCCGTGCACGTGACCGTGTAGGGGCCCGGGCTCGCGGCTTCGAACGAGCCCGCGTTGGCGTAGGAAACGTCGCCGAAGCTGCCGCTGAGTTCGGCATTGCGCGCGAAATCCACCGAATTGTCAGCGTCGTCGATTACTGTGCACCGGGCACTGGGAGTCGGTTGCTGGGTTTCCTCGTACACCGTCCGGCTGTCCCCGGCACCGAGGACCACCACTGCCTGGCCACCCGGCATCGACGCGGCCTCGTCGACCGCCGACTCGACCGCATCAACGGCGCGCGTGCCGCCAAAGACAGCCGCGGCTATCCCCGCGAGCACGAGCAGCAGACCCACGACGAAGAGCACTGCCCCGAAACGCTTCATCGGCAGATCCTACCGGAGCGCGGGTGGGTGACAGCGGGTGCATCTCCTCCGGTCGCGCGCTAGCCTTGCCGATGGTTGCCTGGTCCCATGACCTCAGACCAGCTGACCTTCGACAACCCTGTTGACCGCCACCCCACGCTTGAGCCGCTTACACAGGACCAGGACATGCCGGGACTGGACACTGAGTTGGAGCCGAAAGCCGACCGCGGCGAAACGTCATACCGCGGCACAGGGCGGTTGAGCGGCCGCAAGGCGCTAGTCACCGGCGGCGACTCTGGGATCGGTGGGGCAGTGGCTATTGCCTTTGCCAGAGAGGGTGCGGACGTAGCTATCAACTACTTATCCGCCGAAGAGGAAGATGCGAAACGCATCTGTGCACTCATCGAAGCCGAGGGGCGAACCGCGGTACCGATTCCGGGCGACATCATGGATCGGGATTTCTGCGCAGAACTGGTTGCGACTGCAGTTCAGGGTCTGGGCGGCTTGGACATCCTGGTCAACAACGCCGGGAAGCAGGTCACCCAACCGGACCTGGCCGAACTCAGCGATGAACAGTTTGACGCCACCATGAAGACCAACGTGTACGCGATGTTTTGGATCACCAAGGCTGCGCTGGAGCACCTGCCGCCCGGCTCGGCGATCATCCAAAGTTCCTCTGTCCAGGCGTACGGCCCGAGCGAGCATCTGCTGGACTATGCGACAACGAAGGCCGCGATGAATGCCTTCACCAAGGGTCTGGCAAAGCAATGTGCTCCGAACGGCATACGGGTCAACGCAGTGGCGCCCGGCCCGATCTGGACGCCCCTGCAGGTGGTCGAAGGTCAGCCGAAGGAGGCCATCCCCGAGTTCGGGACGGAGACCCCCTTAGGTCGGGCCGGAATGCCGGTGGAACTCGCTCCCGCCTACGTCTTCCTAGCCTCTGCCGAATCCAGCTACGTGATCGGAGAAACGTTGAACGTGAACGGCGGTCTCGACTCGCCGTGACGCTGGTGAATCTTGCCCCAGCGCAGGAGCCTTAGTAGGACGTTGACTCGAAGACACCGACACTGATCAGTCCGGCGACGGCCAGGATGAAAGCGAGAATGGCAAGGGCGAAGAGGACGAGTGCCACCACGCCGAGCCAGAAACCCACGACGCCCAGCGTTCCGTTGGTGGCTCGTCCCGCAGTCTCAGCGGCCTGCGCTTTACGCCCGTAGATGATGGCAACAATCCCCAGCGGCTGACACGCCAGCAGGCCGATCAAGCCGGTCACCAGTGCGATGATCCCGAAGTTGTTGTCGACCTCACTCGGAGCCTGCCCCCCGTAGTAACCGGGGGCAGGCTGATATCCGCCAGCGCCGTACCCCTCCCCCTGGTCTTGGCCCTGGTTGTAACTCGATGAACCACCTTGGGACTGGGGGTCATAACTGTATGGCTGCTGTTCGGGTTGCGATCGAGGCTCGGACTGGTCGGCATACGAATCCTGCCCGCCGTTGGAGTCCTGCCCTTCGTTGGGATCCTGACCGCTTCCGCTCGGTGGCGGCGGGGGTGGAGTGCTCATAGGGTCAACCTTTCGTCCGGACGCTCATGGAAATGCGAGTCAGCGACATCACTGGCGACTCTAAGTCAACCGGGCCAAATATGGTTCAAGTGCGGGCAGATTTCGAAGGATGCCGAAGAGCAGCATGGCGCTGATGAGCGCAACAAAGATAGGCAGGCGCTCAAGGAAGGCAGTGGCGTGTCCGCGACGCGCGCGCCATAGCCAGGCAAGCAATCCGGCGATGACCAGCGGAGCCACTGCGACGACCATCGGATTGAGTCCCCAGGCGACTTCCCACTGGCCGTACGTCATCGCGTGCACACTGCGCAGCCCGCCACAGAGCGGGCAGACCCATCCAGTCATCAACCGCAGCGGACAGGAACCGTAACTGCCCGACTGATTCGGATCCCATAGATGCACGATGACGGTGGCCGCTACAACGACTGCGCCGGTGATAGACGCCGACCGCAGCGCTTGCTCACCATTGCTCACGCCGTCGATCGTACGTCGTAGGGGTCTGTCTGCGGCATGTGCCAGAGTTCCACCATGAGGGGTGTTAGCCATGCAGATGCGTGAGGGACGTCTCGTGCTCAGTCCGACAGACGTGACGAAGCACGTGGCATGTCCACACGTCACCACGCTCGACCTTGCCGTTGCGCAAGGCCACCTGGACAAGCCTGTCGAGGGTGTCGATGCACAGTTGCAGTTGATCTTCGACAAGGGTTTGGAGCACGAAGCGGCGTACCTGTCGTCTTTGTATGCGGTTGGCAAGAACGTCGTCGAGATCCCGGAGCGTGGCCTGACCTACGCCGAACGAGAGGCGCGCACGGTCGAGGCGATGCGGGGCGGTGCGGAAGTGATCTTCCAGGCCGCCCTGTTTGACGGGGCCTGGGTCGGCTTCGCCGATTTTTTGATGCGCGTGCAGCGAGCCGGCACGTTCGGCGATTGGTCATACGACATCGCCGACACCAAACTGGCTCGCCGGCTCAAAGTACCTGCGTTGTTGCAGATGGCGACGTATGCCGTCCGGCTGACGCAGTTGCAGGGCGTGACTCCGCGGAAACTCATGATCATCGCGGGGGACGGGGCGGAGCATCCCTGGCGTCTCGTCGACGTCGAGTCCTACGCCGCCCGCGTCCGCGGCGCTTTGGGTGATGCCATCGCCAATCAACCATCGACAACTCCGGTGCCCGTGCAGTACTGCGAGCAGTGTCGTTGGCTCCCGCGATGCAGTCGGCTGTGGGAAGAAACCGATGATGTATGCCGAGTCGCCGGGATGCGCAGCGACCAGCGCACCCGGTTGAGGGAAGTAGGCATCTCGACCTTGAGCGCGTTGGCGCGAGCCGGCGCGCAGGACACTCGTGTGATTGAGGCCCTCAGCCCGACCACGAGGGTGCGGTTGTGCACCCAGGCGGCACTGCAGTTGAGCGAATCTCAGACCGGTGAGCCGACGTACGAATTGCTGCCGGTGGCCGCTGGACAAGGGATGGCCCTGCTGCCGGAGCCCGATCCGGGGGATGTCTACCTCGACTTCGAGGGTGACCCTTTTGCCCCCGGCGGCCAGGGTTTGGAGTACCTCGCCGGAGTGTGTGATCGCGACGAGACGTTCTTCACGTGGTGGGCGCACGACGCACCTGCCGAAGCTGTCATGGTCACCCAATTGCTTCATTGGTTGCTGCAGCGGTGGCGTCAGCATCCGGGGATGCATATCTACCACTACGCCAACTACGAACAGGCCGCGTTGAAACGGCTGACCGGTCGCGAAGCCGTTGCCGAGTCCGAGCTGGACATGCTGCTGCGAGGGGAGCGGTTCGTCGACCTATACGCCGTGGTGCGACAAGCCGTACAGATCTCCAAGGACTCCTACTCCATCAAGAAGATGGAAGCGTTCTATTGGGGAGGCACGCGCTCCGCCGGTGAAGGAAAGGTCGACAACGCCTTGTCCTCGGTCGTCGAATACGAGAAGTGGGCAGCCACGGACCGTGCCGATCGCACTATCTTGGATCGAATCGCCGTCTATAACAACGACGACGTGCGCAGCACGCTGGCGCTGCACAACTGGTTGGAGCAACGACGCCAGGAAGTGGTCAAGCAGGGCCTGATGGTCCCACGCCCAGGCGAAGAAACCATTACCGAAGCTGCCGACAGCGAGATCATCCAGGCTGAGAATAAGCTCGCTGAGACCCTGGTGGAGGCAGGCCAGCTTCTCTTGGCTGGGTGCGTGGGGTGGCACCGCCGAGAAGACAAGCAGGTCTGGTGGGAGTATTTCCGCACAGCCTCGATGAGCGATGAGGAGTTGATCGACGATCGGATCACGCTGGGCGGTGTCGGCGAACCAACCCAGATTGGTGAGATCAAACGCTCCCACGTCTGGCGGTACCCCTTCCCTGTCCAAGAAGCTCGAATCGGTAAAACCGTGGATGACGCGCGTGTACATATGCG
>JBBSNC010000098.1:0-9297 GCA_038232855.1 Actinomycetales bacterium | reverse complement strand
TGCTGTCCGACATACCGGCCGGTGTACCGATGCATGAAGGGCAAGAACTTCGTTCCGTCTTTGAGGAAGAAAAAGGTCAGCGCGAGCACCAGCAGGGTTGTCACTACGAAACTGCCTACAGCCGCGACCCCTGAAAAGACGCCGGCTGCGATGGCGCTGGCCCGATCTTCAAGTGCGGTACGCAGCTGGCTGGCAAAGTCGAGCAACTCAGCGTTGTCGAAGTTCAGTGGAGGCCCCGCAACCCAGGTCTGAAGTTCGATGATGCCTTGCCCGGCCCGGTCAATGATCTCGCCACTTTGATCAACGACTGACGGCACGATAGTGGAGAAGATGCCCGCGAGCACCGCGACGGAGACAAACAGCGTCGCTGCGGCCGCTAGTGCCGAGGGCCAGCCATGGTCGCGGAGAAAACGCGTGGGTTGCCACAGGACGCTGGAGACGATCAGAGCCATGATGAGGGGGAACACGGCCACCCATGCTTGAGCGATCAGCCACAGCGTGACAGCAAGCGCGGCAACGACAATGAGAAAGCGTCCGCACCAGCGCGATGAACTGTGCATTGATCGGGCGAGGACCAACCCGCGGTCCATCGCTGGTGGCCCCTGCTGATGGGGAGAACTCATGTGTTTTGGCCCTTATGGCAGGAGAAGGATTCGGCTTGTGCCGATGGCCAAACCTACCGTCTCAAACCCGCGATTCGCCTGTTGAATCGTGATGTCCAACGCCGATCCGAGTGGTAGTCGTGTGCGACGCTCCTGGCTCAAGCCGCACTGCGTTGGAAGCGATGTTAGCGGTTTCGACGCACACCATCTGGGTCCACTCTGCATCCCCGAAGTCGCTCATAGCCAACGCTGTCTCCGGCCCTGGATTCCAGATCACGGTATTGCCCGCGCCCGTGCTCGAGATGTCGATGGTGCGACCAAGCGTCGGGTCCAGCACGCGGAGCGGGTTTGCCCGGTCATAGATCCGATCGATCTCGTCATCGATGCGAAGGTCACCTTGTTGAGTCTCATCCAGGCCCGCAACCTTGTCGTAATAGCTCGCGCCACCCAGTCCGGTAATGGTGATCGCGCGAACATCGCCGACATGCAGATAGGTATGTAGCGCCAGTTCATATGACCATGCGTCTGGACCGGGATTGGTGACGCTGAGTCTGAGCTCTAGGCTTCGCTCACTGAGCAGGGCCTCATAGCGACACTGGAACGGGTATGGGAAGGCCGCCCTACTCGCTGACGCGAGGTTACGGTCGCTCAGAGTCCAGGTGAGCCGTGCGTCGTCAACCTCTTCTATCGACCATGGCACCGTCCGGACCAGGCCATGTGAGGGCTGCCGGTTGCCGTCCGGGCCGCTGGCAAACCAAGGCCAACAGATAGGCACGCCCCCACGGATAGCCTTCCCGTGGGCATACTCCGAACGACCACTCACCCAGACCACCGGCACGCCCTCGACGCTCCAGGACGCTACCTGAGCGCCATGGTCATAAGCCACGGCTGCGCCGCTCTGGGAAGTCATCGTGCGTTGTGTGAACGAAGCCATGTTGCCGACTCTAGTAGCAGCGGGTGACGGTACGCAGGAGTAGCAAGCGGGAGGGGTCTGGCCGTGGGACCTTCGACGTGGCACGCTTGCCCGATTGGGGAGCGTGCTGTCGGCTCGAGACGTGACCGGGTGCCCGAACACCGGAAATGGAAACGCGAAGACGATGACTTCTGAGGTGCAGACGCAGCTACCGGCAACCCACGTAGCTGATCATCACGATCTGATCAGGGTGCTCGGGGCACGGGTGAACAATCTGAAGAACATCAATGTGCAGATCCCGAAGCGTCGGCTCACTGTCTTCACTGGTGTCTCCGGCTCCGGCAAGTCCTCATTGGTTTTCGGCACCATCGCCGCCGAGTCGCAACGCATGATCAACGAGACCTATAGCACCTTCGTGCAGGGGTTCATGCCGACGTCGGCCCGACCTGATGTCGACGTGTTGGAAGGTCTCACCACAGCGATCATCGTGGACCAGCAGCGGATGGGCGCCGACCCCCGCTCGACGGTCGGCACGGCCACCGATACTCACGCGATGCTGCGGATTCTGTTCAGTCGCCTCGGGCAGCCGCAGATCGGGTCAGCTCACGCGTTCTCCTTCAATGTGCCCTCGGTCCGTGCCAGCGGCGCCCTCACCGTGGAGCGGGGCGAGGGAAAGACCAAGGCGGAGAAGGTGACCTACAACCGCACCGGGGGCATGTGCGTGCGGTGTGAAGGCCGAGGCACGGTGAATGACTTGGACCTGACCGCTCTGTATGACGACACCAAATCGCTGAACGAAGGCGCCATCATCATCCCGGGCTACAGCGTCGACGGTTGGTACGGCCGGATCTTCACTGGTTCGGGCTTTCTCGACCCCGACAAGCCGATCCGGAGCTACACCAAGAAGGAACTGCACGACCTGCTCCATAAGGAACCCACCAAGATCAAGGTCGACCGGATCAACCTCACCTACGAGGGTTTGGTGCCCAAGATTCAGAAGTCGTTCCTGTCGAAGGACATCGACGCGCTGCAGCCTCACATCCGCGCCTTCGTGGAGCGGGCAGCGACCTTCACCGCGTGCCCGGATTGCGAAGGGACCCGGCTCAGCTCCGAGGCACGATCCTCCAAGATCGGGGGAGTGAACATTGCCGACGCAGCCAGTATGCAGATAAGCGACCTCGCCGAATGGGTAGGGGGGCTAAACGAGCCGTCGGTCGCTCCGCTCTTGGCCACCCTTGGGCATACGTTGGGCTCCTTCGTCGAGATCGGTCTCAACTACCTGAGCCTGGAACGGCCCTCAGGCACGCTGTCCGGGGGAGAGTCGCAGCGGGTCAAGATGATTCGCCACTTGGGCTCGTCGCTGACCGATATCACCTACGTCTTCGATGAGCCGACGATCGGTCTGCACCCACACGACATCCAGCGGATGAATGACCTGTTGCTTCGCTTGCGGGACAAAGGCAACACGGTGCTCGTCGTGGAGCACAAGCCAGAGGCGATTGCGATCGCCGACCATGTCGTGGATCTCGGGCCAGGGGCAGGCGCCGGCGGTGGGGAAGTGGTCTTCGAAGGCACACTCCAAGGACTGCGAGCCAGCGATACGCTCACTGGCCACCATCTCGATGACCTGACTCGCCTCAAAGAGGCTGTGCGAACCCACACGAGCGTGATCGGGGTTCGTGGCGCGGACGCGCACAATTTGCAGGCTGTCGACGTCGACATACCGCTGGGCGTCTTGGTCGTGGTGACGGGCGTGGCCGGATCTGGCAAGAGTTCGTTGATCCACGGCTCGGTCACCGGCGGGGAGGGCGTCATTGCCGTCGATCAGGGCGCCATAAAAGGCTCTCGGCGGAGTAACCCAGCGACGTACACCGGCCTATTGGAGCCGATTCGCAAGGCCTTCGCCAAGGCGAACGGGGTCAAGCCTGCGCTCTTCAGCGCCAATTCCGAGGGCGCCTGCCCATACTGCAAAGGTGCCGGAGTCATCTATACCGATCTGGCCATGATGGCTGGCGTTGCCAGCACCTGCGAAGAATGTGAGGGCAAACGGTTCAGCGCTGCGGTGCTGGAGTACACCTTCGGGCAACGCAACATCGCAGATGTGTTGGCCATGTCAGTGAAAGAGGCGGAAGAGTTCTTCGGATCAGGGCCCGCGCGGATACCCGCGGCACACAGGATCGTACAACGACTGGACGACGTCGGGCTCGGCTATCTCAGCCTCGGTCAACCGCTGGCGACACTGTCCGGTGGAGAGCGCCAGCGACTCAAACTGGCTATTCAGATGGCCGAGCAGGGCGGCGTCTACGTGCTCGACGAGCCGACCACCGGCCTACACCTCGCTGATGTCGAGCAATTGCTCGCGCTGCTGGACCGTTTGGTCGACTCCGGCAAATCGGTCATTGTGATTGAACATCATCAGGCCGTGATGGCACACGCCGACTGGCTCATCGATCTCGGACCAGGTGCCGGGCACGATGGCGGTCACATTGTTTTCGAAGGAAGTCCCGCCGACCTCGTGGCGCAACCATCTACGCTGACCGGTGAACACCTCACCGCATACCTTGGTGTGTGACGTAACCCCTTTCAGGCGGACAGCCTAACGCCGATAAGTGACATTATGACAAGTAAACCGTATAGGCGATCCCCTAGACCGTGAATCGCAACGGTACGTGGCGAACCAAGACCCACCCGACCAGGCTCGCTGGTAATGAACGTGTCACCAGAGCACTGTGTCACCAGAGCACTGTGCCACCAGGGAAGGTACTTTCGGGCGATGACGCTCGACGAGGTTGATCAGACGTTCATTCTGGCTGCGGCAACCGACGCTACTGGCGTCTGCGAGATGGATCCGTGTTGAAGAACTTGCGTATAACGGGCGCACAGCCGCTCACGCCTCGGCGACAGCCTGGTCGATCCATTCGCGCAGCGCTTCGTCGGACTGGACTGCAGAGCTGTCGACAACTATCCAGCCTTTGCTCATCGGCTTGCCGCGCATCTGTGGCCAATCAGCGCCTTCGCATCGCAACAGCGCGCTGAGCTGAACGACAAACCACCGAACATCTTCACTTCGCGCACAGATCGCCCCTGCAACGTCAAGCGAATCCGCGCCGCGAGATCTGGGTCATAAGTCATCCACGGAATTACACCCTTCTCTCGTCAATCTGTGACATCTGCGCATCGGCGACCGGCCTCATTCGAAGGGCGCTGGGTCGCCTGCTCCGACCCGGACGATCTCTGGATATCCGGCCGAGAAGTCGATCACGGTCGTGGGATCGCACCCGGTCTCGTCCCCGTCGATCACCGCGTCGAGCACTAGATCCAGTTCTTCCTTGATCTCCCATCCCATCGCAAGCGGCTCCTGCTGGCCCGGCATCAACAGCGTGCTGGACAGCATCGGCTCCCCCAGCGCAGTCACCAGAGCTTGAGTGATCCGATGATCCGGGATGCGCACTCCAATGGTCTTTTTCTTAGGGTGCAGCACCTTCTTCGGGACCTCGGGGGTGGCGGAGAGGATGAAGGTGTAAGGCCCTGGCGTAGCCGCCTTCACGGCGCGAAATACTGCATTGTCCAACTGCACGAAACGACCCAACTGCGCAAAATCTGTGCAGATCAAGGTGAAATGGTGTTTGTCGTCGAGTTTGCGGATGTCGATGATCCGTTGTTTGGCCTCGGCGTTACCGAGCTGAGCCGCCAGGGCGTAGCAGGCGTCCGTCGGGTAGGCAACCAGTCCCCCACCGCGCAGAATGTCGGCCACCTGGATGATCAACCGAGGTTGGGGGTCTTCTGGGTGTATGTCGTAGAACCGCGCCATGCTTCACCCTAAACCGAAGGCTGGTGCGTTTGTGGCTCCTCAGTGTCAGGAACGCGCTTGGGAGGCAAGGGCGAGAGGTATCCAGCCAGCAAGAGCAACAAGCCAACCGCGATGAACGCGATGATCGTGCCTAGGGTGTCCGAGCCTTGCATATCGACGATGAAGAGCTTGACCACCACAACACCGAGGATGCCGACTGCCGCCACCCACACTCGACGCCACGCCCGTGCCGTCGCTAAGACCATCGCAGTGAGGGCGATGAGCGTCCACAGGATCGATACCGACGCTTGGGCCAGGTCCGAGTTCCACATTGCCCCCGGTGTGTAGTCGAGCCGGCTCCACTGATGCAGCGCTCGCAGCAGCATCGTGCTCAGCCAGGCGAAGGCCAGCCCACACGCGAGCACCCAGCCATATCGACGAGGCCACCTGACCAGCAGGACGTCGTGTGCTCGCCGCCACCAGAAGACCAGCGTGATCAGCACGAAGAGTTGGGCCAGATCCAGTGGGTTCAGCATCGGAAGGTGCGGCAATGGGTCGAAATCTCCGCTGCGCGCTGGGGCGATCAGCAGCGACCATGCGATCAGGCCGGCGACGGGCAATCCACTCCCCCAGCCGAGGTAGGTCCGGCGATGCCTAGCCAAGGGCCATCCCGGCATGCCCACCGCCGCGCACACCATCGGCACGAGAACAACGGGAACTCCCAGAGCGAACCAATCACCGGTCGCGAGGTCGAGCAGCCACATCGCTTCAACCGCGAGCAAGAAGGCGCCCAGCCACCAAGCTCCGGTATGCAGCGCCGCGAGCAAGACGGCTGGGACATCTCTGCGGATCTCGCGGACCCACAACAATGTGTACAACGCGGCAAACATGGCTAGCCATCCCCAGCCGAAACCGTCGGCAAAGGGGTGCTGGCGGTTGATCGACACCGGGATCACCGCCCAGACCATGAACGCCAGCAATCCGGCAGAGGTGAAGCGCCATTCGGCCCACCTCAGCCAGACTTCGAGCAAGCCGAGCGCCACAGCAGTTGCGGCGATGAACAGCAAGGCCACGACGCCAGCGGTCGGTACGTCGACATAGTTGAAGATCTCCAGCATGCCGTTGCCTAGCCACCAGGCCAGCGCCCACCCCGCCATCACCCATGACGCCCACCGCCATGAGGGCCGGTAACCCCACTTCCGCACGGCCTGGCGCAGCAGCCAGCTTGACACAAACCCGGCGATAGCCAAGAGCAGGCCACCGAGGAAGACGGCGTTGGCCACCGCCAGCGTTGCGAAGCGATCGAACAAGGCAACTGGGATGTACAGCAGCCCGGCCACCGCTTGCAGCCCGAGCGCGAAGAGCACGGTTAACCGAGATCGCTGCTTGAGCGCAATCCACAACACGGCGGCGCCTTCGATCGCCCACGCGGTGGCCACCCATTCGCCGTCGAAAGCGAGCGGGATCGACAGCGAGCCGAAGACGAGGGCAAGGGAGAGGAACGCCCGGCTCAGCAGCAGGTATGCGGGACCGCCTAGCACTCGGCACAGTTGCCGACCTGCGGCATAGAAGGCGCTGAGAACCACGGCCGAGATAGCGAGCCCGTATTCGGTGCCGGATACGAGGCCGGCCTGCAAGCCGAAGGCGACCACCGGCACACCAAAGACCAAGGTGGCATCGACAACACCACGCACATGCGGGGGCTGCCGGCGGGCATACAGGACGGCAATCAGGACGTAGAAGACGAAGAACAGGATGAGGAAGATCTGGGCTGAGGGTCGATCGCGCGGCCGGTACTCCAGCACTCCCCAGAGGGTTGCGATGACAAAGGTGAAGACGAAGCCGAGCAGATTCAACGCCCGCCAGGGCCGGAACCACGCAACGCCCAGAATTCCCACATTCAGCACCAGGTAGTAGCTGAACAAAGCGATGTGGCTGCCCTGTCCTGTCGACGTGAGAATGGGGGCGAGGAAGCCGCCAATCACGGCGATCACGGCCAAGGAAGAACTGTTTTGCAGGACCGCTAACGCCCCGGCAAGTCCAACCATGACTACGAGCAGCAACAAACTGACACCGGATGGAAGCACCTCGTAGAGTTGCATCGCGGCGAAGACGGTGATGTAGGTAATCCCAAGGCCACCGCCTTGCAGAATCAGGCCGTACGTGCGGCGCTTGCGACGCAGCCACCAACCAAGACCAAGCAAACCGAGCCCCATGAAGGCAACCGCAGCGAGCCTGAACTCAATGGGCACGTTGAACGCACCTTGCGCGTTCGCGTATTGGAGCAAGAACGCCACACCGAAGAACAAAACGATGACGCCCACCCGAACAACCAGGTTGCCACCGGTGAAATATTGCGTGACTCTAGCGACGATGCGATCGACAGCTGAGGGTTGCTCCTCGCGAGGCTGTGGCGACGAGGTGGGCCGCAGCCTAGGCATGGGAGCCGGACCTGGATTGGCGATCGAAGATGTCTGCGGCGCCCGTTCCGAGGCGGGTGAGTTCGGGGCCTGCGCGGGCGGCGGCAGGTATGCCGCATCAGTCTCAGTGCGCAATCCGGTCCCGCGTGAGGCCGCTTGCGGCGCCGGGCGCGCGGGCAACTCAGACGACACTGCCTCGGGCGCCATCTGCTCAAGGCGATCACGGAGTTCAGTTACTGCCGTCGCCAGGCGCCCAATCCGATGAAGGGCGAGCAGCAACCCGAGGGCCAGCAGGGCTATGAAGAACTCCACGGTGGCCCCTCCAAATTTCGTCAGCGTCGTCGCACGCTATCCCATCTCAGTGGCGGCTCCGTGCACCAACCTGAGCCGCTATCTCGCGGATCCGGTGATTCCTGGGTGACTGGCGGGATCGCGGACGATCCCCTGGGGCGACCGTGCTCAATTTGCGTGCATGCGATCGGCCAACAACTCCGCGGTCGGCCGGGATGGCCTCCCCCGTGCTGAAGAGGCTTAAGGTGCCAATCGTCGTGTCATTGTGCCGCAGAGGCAGGGTGCACGCTGACGACGCGAGCCTTGTCGTTGCCCAGGCTGCACGAATCGCTTGTCTCGAGTCTCTGCCCTCCTTTCTCGGGTCATCCTGGGCCGGGCGCAAGGCATCCTGATGGAACGTGATCCTCTCACCGCGCCCTAACGATAGAGCCCTTCGATACCTGATTCCGTTGTTCGACGAAGCTTTCGGATAACTTCAAAGATCCGAGACACAATCCCCATGACCCTCGCCCATGAACCTCGCCATGCTTGCGGCATACCCAGTGCGAGGGTTTATGCCTAGGTTTGTCTTGCCGAGTCGGCGCCGTGCGTTGTCGCCTCGATCACGGCGCTGATGAATGCCGGCAAATCATCCGGGTTTCGACTCGTGATGAGGTTTGCGTCAATGACCACTCGCTCGTCCACCCATTCAGCTCCCGCGTTCCGAAGGTCGGTGGCCAGGCTGGGAAAGGAGGTCATTCGTCGGCCATCCACCACACCGGCCTCGAT
Source organism: Actinomycetales bacterium (assembly GCA_038232855.1). GTDB lineage: Bacteria > Actinomycetota > Actinomycetes > Actinomycetales > Dermatophilaceae > Ornithinicoccus. The sequence goes on along the minus strand of JBBSNC010000098.1, from coordinate 513 downwards.
CAACGCCCACGGAGCGTGGCAGATCGCCGCCACGGGCTTGCCGCTCGCGATGAAATCAGCGATGAAGTTCACCGCTGCCTTGTCGAGCCGCAGAGCGTCCGGATTCGCTACTCCCCCGGGGAGAACCAGCGCCTCATAGTCATTCACTGACACCTCGTCCAGGCTCCGATCTACATCAACCTTCTCGGCCTTGTCGAGGTGGTCGAACGTCTGCACGCTGCCCGCTTGCGGACTCACCACGTGGGCGACGAAACCAGCATCGGTGACAGCATCACGAGGGTCGGTGAGCTCAACGCGCTCGATGCCTTCGGCAGCGACCAGAAAGGCAATGGCTTTGGCGGTCTTCTCAGTCATGCAACAAGTCTGCGGCCGCCTTCGCGCCCTCGCAACCGCACGACGAGACTCACGAGAAGTGCCCGCGAAACGCTGTCCGTGCCTCACGTAGGAATGCCCGCGAAACGGTGAGCAAATTGGGGTATGGAAAGTGAGTTGACGATGAGGTCTCGGGCCGAG
>JBBSNC010000097.1:0-9312 GCA_038232855.1 Actinomycetales bacterium | reverse complement strand
GGCCGCCCACGGCGAACAGTCCGTTTGAAAATCGCCCCAGCGGCCGCTCCCCTTTGCGCTTGCGAAACCGCAGGCCGCTGCTGGCCAGGCGGCGCGCCAGATCGGTGCCTGTTGTCGGCGAGGCTCCGGCACGGACGATATCGGTATGCCGCTCGGCCGGGATGTCGTAGTGGTCCCCTTCAAACGAGCGTCGCGGGATCCCGGCCTGCTCAGCGAAGTCATGAAGCTCCTCGAGCGAGACGTCGCTGATGACGTGGGACCACAGTCTGCCGTGTGCTGGCCACGCCGCTTCATCGACCCAGATCGCCACAACGCCAGAGACTACCGGGCGGGACACACGACAGAGGCGGCCTCCCAGTCGGGGAGGCCGCCTCTGTTCAAGCGTTGCAGTGCAGCTGGATCAGAAGTCCATGCCACCCATGCCACCGTCGCCACCGGCCGACATGGCCGGAGTCTTCTCCGGCTTGTCGGCAATGACTGCCTCGGTCGTCAGGAACAGAGCCGCGATGGAGGCTGCGTTCTGCAGCGCAGAGCGGGTCACCTTCACCGGGTCCGCCACACCGAAACCGAGCATGTCGCCATACTCTCCAGTGGCAGCGTTCAGACCGTGGCCAGCGGGGAGGTTACGGACCTTCTCGGCCACGACTCCACCTTCGAGCCCACCGTTGATGGCGATCTGCTTCAGCGGTGCCTCGACAGCCACCTTGACGATGTTGGCGCCAGTGGCCTCATCGCCGGTCAGGTTCAGCTTGTCGAAGGCGGTCGCGGCCTGGATGAGGGCAACCCCACCCCCAGCAACGATGCCTTCTTCGACAGCGGCCTTGGCATTGCGCACAGCGTCTTCGATGCGGTGCTTGCGCTCCTTGAGCTCGACCTCGGTTGCCGCACCGGCCTTGATAACTGCCACGCCGCCAGCCAACTTCGCCAGCCGCTCCTGCAGCTTCTCGCGGTCGTAGTCGGAGTCGGAGTTCTCGATCTCCTTGCGAATCTGGTTGACTCGGCCGGAGATGGCATCGGCCTCGCCAGCGCCCTCAACGATCGTGGTCTCGTCCTTGGTGGAGACGACCTTGCGGGCCTTGCCGAGCACGTCCAGCTCAGTGGTTTCCAACTTCAGGCCCACCTCTTCGGAGATGACCTGGCCGCCGGTCAGCACGGCGATGTCGCCGAGCATGGCCTTGCGTCGGTCACCGAAGCCAGGAGCCTTGACGGCCAGGACCTTGATGTGGCCGCGCAACTTGTTGAGCACCATGGTGGCCAGCGCTTCGCCTTCGACATCTTCGGCGACAATGGCCAGTGGCTTACCGGACTGAATCACCTTGTCAAGGAGCGGCACGATGTCCTTGATGGCACCGATCTTGGAGTTCATGATCAGCACGTAGGGGTCGTCCAAGACGGCTTCCATGCTGTCGGTGTCGGTCACGAAGTAGGGCGAGATGTAGCCCTTGTCGAACCGCATACCCTCGGTGAGCTCCAGCTCGAGGCCGAAGGTGTTGGACTCCTCGACCGTGATGACGCCCTCGTTGCCGACCTTGTCCATCGCCTCCGCGATCATCTGGCCGATCTCGCTGTCTGCCGCAGAGATCGAGGCGCTCTGCGCGATCTGCTCCTTGGTCTCTACGTCGGTGGCCATGCCGAGCAGCTCGTCGCTGACTGCGGTGACCGCAGCTTCGATGCCGCGCTTCAGTGCCATCGGGTTGGCCCCGGCGGCAACGTTACGCAAGCCCTCTCGGACCATGGCCTGGGCGAGCACAGTCGCCGTCGTCGTTCCGTCGCCGGCTACGTCGTCGGTCTTTTTGGCGACCTCCTTGACCAGCTCGGCACCGATCTTTTCGTAGGGGTCTTCGAGCTCGATTTCCTTGGCGATGGAGACACCATCATTGGTGATCGTGGGTGCACCCCACTTCTTCTCCAGGACGACGTTGCGGCCACGGGGGCCGAGAGTGACCTTGACGGCGTCGGCCAGGGTGTTCATACCCTTTTCGAGCCCGCGACGGGCCTCCTCGTCGAATGCAATGATCTTGGCCATTGGGGTGATTCCTCCCACACACTCAGCGTTTGGTTGACCGGCCCGCTGCCCGCGACGGACGAGTCGATGTCTCCAGGCTCACGTCGCCTCGAAACCTTCGGCTCTCAACAGATCGGTCGGTTGCTCATGTTGTCACTCTCATGGTGAGAGTGCTAGGTCAATGATTAGCACTCGACCCCTCCGAGTGCAAATGATCGCCCGTTGGACCTCCCCGCCGGGAGTGAGAACTCGAAAAGCCCTGAGGCGCGACCTAACGCTGCGAGGCGGTTTCCAGGGCGCGAACGGCGGCTGCATGCAAGGTGGCCTCGTCGAAACCCAGTCGGGCTTGCTGGCTGCGTTCGATCAGCACGTCCAGCCGCGGGCCGGACTCAGCCAACGCCTCAGTCAGCGACTGGCTCAAGTGACCCAACTGCTCAGCTTGGGCATCGACGTACACGCTGTCGACCACGTCACCATGACCAGGCACGGCCACACCTGCAGCCTGCACGTCAGGGTGCCGTCGCAATTCCTGCAAGGTGCTCGCCCACTCCAACGGGAACGCATCCTCCATCGAGGGGTCAGCGCCCTGTTCGACCAGATCACCCCAGAAGACGACGTCTGCCTCCGGAACTGCCACGGTGATGTCATGGTCGGTGTGTGCCCGTCCGCCACAAACCAACGTGGCCGACCGGCCGCCGAGGTCCAGGGTCACGTCGCGTTCGATGAGATAGAAGGGCAGCACGATCTCAGATGATTCGAGATCGGTGGCCTCATCTGCTCGGCCGACGGTGTTGAGGTGGTTCATCACCTGCTGACGTTGATGCTCACCCGTGGCGCGAAGACTGTCGGCCGCGCCGACATGTGCGTAGATCTGCGAGTCACGGAAGGCTGCATTGCCGAAGCAGTGATCGAAATGCGCGTGCGTATTGACGACCACCGGCTCCAAGGCAGTGATTTCGCGCACCGCGGCAGCCAACTCTTCGCCACGTTTGGAGGTGCCCCCCGTGTCGACGACCAGCGCCCGCTCGGTACCCACCACCAACCCGCAATTGAGGTCGAGATCCTCGTGGCGGCGCGCGAATACCCCGGCACCCAACTCCCGCCACTCGATGCCTACCATGGCCACGACCTTAGGCCGAACCACGAGCACGTGTCGGCTGAAGTACGGCCCGCTGTTTAGCGGTGGCGGTGCCAACGACCTCGCGGTAGTGTTTCCCCGCCCGCAACCATCGACGCTTCGGAGTGCCATGCCTCAGTTCCCGAACCGCATCCTTCTCGCTGTCGACGGCTCCGCCGAATCGGACCGAGCGATCCAACATGTCGTGGAATTGCACGCATCCACGCAGACTGAGGTGCACGTCATCCACGTGGGCTTAGTCTCCGGCTGGACCAACTCACGCACCCTGAATGACGATCAGCTGGCCCGGTTGCGTGTAGAGGCACAAGTGGTGCTCAGCGAACAAGTGGCGGCGATGACGGAAGCGGGGATGCCCCCCACTGAGAGCTATGTCCGGCTCGGCCGGGCCACCGATGAAATCTTGCGGCTACGCGATGAGATCGAGGCAGACCTGATCGTGCTCGGCAGCAGGGGGCTCAACGCCTTCACCCGAGTTTTGCTCGGCAGCGATGCCGAAAGCGTGGTGCGACACGCACCGTGCCCCGTGCTGGTTGTCAGGAGGGACAAGTGATGATGATTCCTACCCAAGACGGTGGAGGCGGCGGAATGCCGGACTTCGAGGTCGGCCCGATCGACCTCACCGTGATCCTGGTTTACCTGCTGCTGAGCCGGATCATCCCGCTGGTCGTTGCCAGCAAGCAGAAGAAGAAAGCCGCCGTCGCGGCCAAGGAAAGCGGCAAGGAGAGCAGCGCAACCGAGGACTACTTCCTGGGTGGCCGTAACTTCATCTGGCCATTCGTGGGTCTGTCCTTGGTGGCGACCAACATGTCGGGTGCGACGTTCGTCGGGTTGGCCGGTGGCGCATACAACCAAGGCATCTCGATCTTCGCCTACGAGTGGATGACCACCGTCATCCTCGCCGTCTTCATCTTCTTCATCCTGCCGTTCTACCTCCGCTCCGGGGTCTTCACGCTGCCGGAGTTCCTGGAGAAGCGATTCGACCGACGATCCCGGATGGCGTTCGCCGGATTCAACCTCTTCGCCAATATGTTCATCGACATGGCGGCGGCTTTGTTTGCCGGAGCGATCGTCATCCAGACGCTGTATCCAGACATTCCAATCATTGTGTCGGTGGCGGCGCTAGCGATCCTGGCCGCCATCTATACCGTCATCGGTGGTCTCGGCGCGGTCATGGTCTCGGACAGCATCCAGGCCACCGTCACCATCCTCGGTGGACTCATCGTCTTCATCGCCACCTGGCGGGCCATCCCGTCCTGGAGCGAGATGGCCGAAACGGCTGGCGACAAGAAGATGAGTTTGATCCTGCCTGCTGGCAACCCCGACTTGCCGTGGCCGGGCCTACTGACCGGTGTGCTGGTCATAGGCCTGTACTACTGGACCACCAACCAGTTGGTCGTCCAGCGCACCCTGGGCGCCAAGAGTCTGGACCACGGCCGCTGGGGTGCCTTGCTGGCTGGCTTCATCAAGTTGTCGTTCCTGTTCTTGTTCATCTTCCCCGGCGTTATGGCGATCTCGCTCTACCCCAACCTGGAGAACCCGGACACAGTCTTCCCAACGTTGGTCTTCGACCTCATCCCGGTAGGCGTTCGCGGTTTGATCTTGGCCGCCGTGATCGCCGCCATCACCTCGACCGTGGACTCGATCCTGAACTCGGCCTCCACGATCGTCACGATGGACTTCGTCAAAACGCTGCGGCCGGACACCTCAGACGCTGCATTGGTGTCGATTGGCCGGATCGCCACGGTGGTGGCCCTGGTGGTGGCCATCGTGTGGGCGCCATTCATCTCACAGTTCGACACGCTGTACGGCTATCTGCAGTCGGTGCTGTCGTTCTTGGTGCCGCCAGTCGTCGCGGTGTTCCTACTGGGCATCGCGTGGAAGCGCGTCAACGCTCACGCGGCGTTCTATACGCTAACCATCCTGCAGCCGCTGGGGGTGGTGGCCTTCTGGTTCACCCAGGTGCGCCCCGAGGAGCCGACGATCCAGTTCTTGTATGCGGCCGGTATCGGCTTCACGGCCGCCATCGTGATGCTGGTCACGATCAGCCTCCTCGGGCCGACGCCGGACCTGGAGAAGACCGACGAGCTGACCTGGAAGAACGAATACTGGGCGATCGAGACCAAGGAACTGAAGGGCACGCCGATCTGGATCAACTACCGCTTCCTGACCATCGTCATGCTCGCGATGACCGTCGTGCTGGTGGTCTGGTTCGCCTGAACCACCGCCTGGGCAAGGTTATGCAGGCAAATCAGGGGTTATCGCAGCCGGTATGACGCACAACCTTGCCCAGGCTGAAGCTGGGTTAGGAGAGGTTGACGATCTCGCCGTCATCATCGAGGTCGATCTTGTGCGCCGCAGGGTTGCGGGACAGCCCGGGCATCGTGCGCATCGTGCCGGCGATGGGGTAGACGAACCCGGCTCCGGCCGAGACGCGGACCTCGCGGATCGGCATACGCCATCCGGTCGGGGCCCCCAGCAGCGACGCGTCCGAACTCAGCGACAGGTGGGTCTTGGCGATACAGACCGGCAGATCGCCGAAGCCCGCCTCGGTGTAGGCCTTGAGTTGCTTGGCTGCCTCAGGCGAGGGGTCGATGCCATCGGCGCCGTAGACCTTGCGGGCGACCGTCTCGATCTTGTCGTGCAGCGACATCTCCAAGCCATACAGCGGTTTGAACTCGGTCGGCTCTTCACACGCGTCGCGGACGGCCTCGGCCAACTCGATGGCCCCAGCGCCGCCGTCACCGAAGTGCGTGGCCACTGCGACGCGGGCACCTGCCTCTTCGGCGATCCGACGGATGGTCTCGTGCTCGCTGGCGTGATCGGTCGGGAACGAGTTGATCGCAACGACCGGCGAGACACCGTGCAGTCGGATGTTCTCGATCTGTTTGATGAGGTTGGGGGCACCTGCCTCGACATCGTCGGTGTTTTCGACCAGCAACTCATCCGGCAATGGCTTGCCGGCCACGATCTTGAACTTGCCGGAGTGTGCCTTGAGCGCCCGGGTCGTCACCACGACGACGGCGGCATCCGGGGACTGACCGGACGCGCGGCACTTGATGTTGAAGAACCGCTCGGCGCCCATGTCGGCCCCGAAGCCGGCCTCGGTGATGACGTAGTCACCGCTGCGCAGACCGACGAGGTCAGCGACCACGGAGGAGTTGCCGGTGGCGATGTTGCCAAACGGCCCAGCGTGAATCAGAGCCGGCGTGCCTTCAAGTGTCTGGAGCAAGTTGGGCTTGAGCGCTTCGCGCAAGATGACGGCCATCGAGCCGGCGCCCTGCAACTGCTCCGCCGTGACCGGCTGCCCTGCGCGGTTGAAGCCGATGACGATCCGCCCCAACCGCTCGCGCATGTCCTCCAGGCTGTTCGAGAGCGACAGCAGCGCCATGACCTCAGAGGCGGCGGTGATGTCAAAGCCGGCCTGCCGGGTGACGCCGTCTGCCCGACCGCCAAGGCCGACCACGATCGAGCGCAGCGCGCGGTCATTGACGTCCAGCACGCGAGGCCAGGTGATCGCACGGGTATCGATGTCGAGCTCGTTGCCATGGTGCAGATGGTTGTCCAACAGCGCTGCCAGCAGGTTGTGCGCGCTGGTGACCGCGTGGAAGTCACCGGTCAGGTGCAGGTTGAGCGTCTCCATCGGCACGACCTGGCTGAATCCGCCACCAGCCGCGCCACCCTTGATGCCGAAGGTCGGGCCCATCGAGGGCTGACGCAGGGTGAGGACTGCTTGCTTGCCGATTTTACCGAAGCCCTGGGCCAACCCCACCGAGGTGGTGGTCTTGCCCTCGCCCAGCGGCGTGGGGGTGATCGCGCTCACCACGACGTACTTCGCCTTAGGCCGATCCGACATGGCTTCGATCGACTCCAGGCCGACCTTCATGACGTTCTTGCCGTAGGGCTCGAGGTATTCAGATGGAATGCCCATCGAATCCGCGACGTCCTGGATGGGCCGCAGCGTTGCGGCCCGTGCGATCTCGAGATCTGATGCCATGCGTTTTAGGTCCCTTCGAAGCCCAATCGACGTGCTGATCGAGCGCGCTGCCGACTGGACCGCATACGGCGAAGTCGCTTCACCAACAGGGGATTGTGGGCTAGCGCTGCCTCGGAGTCGAGGAGTTGATTGAGGCGCTGGTAGTAACGTGTGGAGCCCATCGCGAACTCGTCACGGATACTGGACTCCTTGGAGCCCTGATGCTTCCACCAGGTCGCTTCAAAGTCTAGGATTTTCAGATCTTCGTCACGCAACTCTGGAGTCGCAGCGTGCTCGGCCCGGTGAGCGGCACCCATGCCGTGTCCTTTCGATGAACTACCTCTACGTTGCGGTGAGTCTACGCACCGAATCACAAGGCTGTCATTCATCGCCGAATTGCCGGCCTTGTGTCCCTTCACCAGCGTCCGTGCGCCCGAGCGACATACAGTTGACCAGTGCCCCCCACCCCTACACCACTGCGCGAACTGGTGCACCCGAGTTGGGCCTTGGTGCTATCTCCGGTCGAGGACACGGTGGCCCAGTTGGGGGATTTCTTGCGCGAGGAGGTGGCCGCCGGGAGGGGCTACCTACCCCCCGGTCCGGCGGTGCTGCGCGCGTTTGAGCAGCCACTCGATGACGTCCGCGTCCTGATCGTCGGGCAAGACCCCTACCCCACCCCCGGGCATGCGGTCGGGTTGAGCTTTTCGGTGGCGCCTGATGTGCGACCGATTCCCCGCAGTCTGATCAACATCTACACAGAGTTGGTCGACGATCTCGGCGTGCCGATGCCCTCGACCGGCGACCTGACGCCGTGGGCGCGGCGGGGCGTGCTGCTGCTCAACCGAGTCTTGACGGTGCGCGCCGGCGCCCCGGCCAGCCACCGCGGGAAGGGCTGGGAAGAGGTGACCTCCCTGGCAATCGATGCGTTGGTGCGCCGCGGCGGGCCGTTGGTGGCGATCCTGTGGGGCCGGGATGCCCGCGCGTTGGCCTCCGCGCTCGGTGACGTGCCGACCGTCCAGAGCGCCCACCCTTCGCCGCTATCGGCGCGCGGTGGTTTCTTCGGTTCGGCACCGTTCAGCCAGGCCAACGAATTGCTGCGATCCCAGGGCGGGGAGCCCATCGACTGGAGGCTGGAATGAACGACACGGATAAAGGTATGCCGCTCGGCTCAGCTCATCGAGCGGGCAGCGTGCGCCCGGTGCCACGCCCCTGGAGGCGCTACGTCGCGGTCGGGGACAGCTTTACCGAGGGCATGTCCGACGTCGACCCCGACACAGACGATGCCTACGTGGGCTGGGCAGATCGGTTGGCAGCGTTGCTGGCGTCGCACGTCGATGAGTTTCAGTACGCCAATCTGGCCGTCCGCGGACGCAAACTCGGCGCTATCGCTGGAGAACAAACCGACGAGGCGCTGACTCTGCAGCCCGACCTCGTCTCTCTCGTGGGTGGCGGCAACGACATCCTGCGGCCTCGGGCCGACTTAGACGCGTTGGCTGCCCAACTCGAAGCGGCCGTCATCCGGGTGCGAGCCACTGGTGCGGACGTGTTGCTGGGCACCCCCTCGGACCCCTCCGAAGCGCCTGTCATTCAGCGGTATCGCGGCCGGATGGCGATCTACTCCGCCCACATCTGGAGGATTGCTGGTCGGCACGGCTGCTATGTCCTGAACCAATGGTCGTTCGATTTTTTGAAGGACTGGCGGATGTGGGCCGACGATCGGATCCACATGACCACCGAAGGACACCGCAGAGTCGCGCTGGCGGCATACGCGACGTTGGGTCACGACCCAGCCGATGCCGATTGGCACGTGCCGCTGCCACCGCAGCCGCAGCCCGGGCGCTTGGAAATGATCCGCGACAACGCGTTGTGGGCGCGGGAGTATGCCGGCCCGTGGGTGCAGCGTCGGGTGCAGGGCAAATCCTCCGGTGACCATGTGAACCCGAAACGACCCGACTTAACGCCAGTCACCCCACCGCAGACCTGAGCATCCCACGACCACGAGCGCATATGCGCCTGTATGCTCCTCCTTGTGACGCATATGCGAGTGGCGGAGGCGGCAGAACTGCTCGGTGTCTCACCTGACACGGTGCGCCGAGCCATCGAGGGTGGCCGGCTCTCGGCCTCTAAAGACAGCGCAGGCAAGTCCGTCGTGCCCGGCGCCGAGGTGGCTGCCTTGGCGGCCGATCTGCATTCCGC
>JBBSNC010000096.1:0-9331 GCA_038232855.1 Actinomycetales bacterium | reverse complement strand
GACCACGATGGTGGAGGTGGCGGGAATTGAACCCGCGTCCGCTGCCGGGGAATCAGGGCTTCTCCGGGCGCAGTGCGCTATGGATTTTCTCAGCCCCAGGGCTCGCACGCACACGTCCCCTGACAGGCTCAGTCGCGTAAGAGTCCTGCGTGATCCCGCAACATAATCACGCAGCAAGTTTCCTAGATGACGCCAGACACTGAGTCGGAAACTAACTCAGGCTGACGGACCTCGGGACTAGCTCAGGCGGCTAGTGCGAAGTCGGTGCGCTTGGAATCGGCACCTATTGGTTTTGCAAGGAGCGTTGACGAGATGACCTTGCATCCTCGACCCGCTTCCCCTGATTGGCCGAACAACGTCGAAACCGATCACCCCCATGTGGGGGTCACATCACACTGTGCAGTTGTCAAGAACCTCAGACTACGGGTTCAACGCGCTGGCACGAAAGCCAATTCCCGCGGAACCGCTGACGCACTGCCTGCGTCTACCCCAAAAGGGCGTTACGCCACTCGCGAGGGGTCTGTATGCCGATCCGGTCCAGACGCGCTCAGGTTGCCTTGGCGCTTGCGGCAGCCCTCACCCTCAGTTCCTGTGGTTTCCTCGGACTGGGTGCCTGGCATGGCAAGGCGATGGATGACACCCGAGACGGCTTCGAAACCTACGATGTCGCGAAGCACTATCCGCCCCTCGACGAAGCGGTGACCGCGGCTCAGGGCGGCGAGCCTGGTCAACGAGACATGGACGCCCTCGTTGTGCGGACCGTCGTGGCCGTTGATCCCGGCCGCTCTCTCACCTGGAGCCTTGATGTGAATGGGGAAGATGAGCAACGCATCGAGCCGCCGTTTGGCACGAAGACGCGATGGTCAACACGTTCCACCTGACCCTCGACGTCAGCGACCTGGTGGTGCAGGGCCGCGGGATCGAACTCCAGCCGGGTGAGCTGGCAGTGGGGGTTTCACACAATCCCGACGTCACGCTCGACGACGTGCGACACGACTACGAGGGGATCGGCGAAGCTGCCTTCGTCCTTCGTCCTTCGGTCTGGCAGCTCTCTCTATGACTACGAAGCGAGCCTGTGGTCGATCCCGAACAACGAGGCTCCGATTGGCCGCCTCGACAGTGACGGTGAAATCTCGTTCCCCCTCGTTCCCCGCACAGACCCAGTGGCAGCGACCGACGGCATCACGATCAGCAGTCTGAAGGCTTTGAGCCCGCCGAACTAGCCGTGCTGACGCAGGTGGGCTGACATCGCCCGCTCGGCTTCCATCCGATCCTGGCGCTCGCGCATGGTCTGCCGCTTGTCGTGCAGCTTCTTACCCTTGGCCAGCGCGATCTCGACCTTGACCCGGCCGTCCTTGAAATACAGCCTCAGCGGCACGATGGTGTGCCCGGCCTGATCGGCCTTCGCCGTCATCTTGTCGATCTGCTCGCGGTGCAGCAGCAACTTGCGGCGTCGCTTCGCGCCGTGGTTGGTCCAAGTGCCCTGAACGTACTCCGGGATGTGCACGTTCTCCAGGTACAGCTCGCCCCGATAATCCGTGCAATACCCATCAGCCAGCGTGGCGCGGCCCTCCCGCAAAGACTTGACCTCGGTCCCGGTCAGCACCAAGCCAGCCTCGACGACATCCTCAATAAGGAACTCATAGCGGGCTCGCTTATTGCTGGCGATGAGACGCTCGCCCTGTTCCTTGACCATGACCTTCCCTCGCTCGCTCGGCGGGCCACTGCGGTGCGGCCAACGGGTCAGCCTACAGCCACGTCCGTGGATCGACAGGTATGCCGTTCTCTCTGGTCTCGAAGTGCAGATGACAGGCGGTGGAGAGCCCGGTCGTGCCGACATACCCGATCACCTGGCCGCGGCTCACCGAGCCGGACTTCACGGCATACCCGGACATGTGCGCGTAGGTCGTCGTGAGGTTGACTCCGCGTCGGACGCCATGGTCGATGATGAGTTTGTTGCCGCCGCCGGAGGTGGACGGGGCGCCAATGATGGAGCCATCTGCAGCCGCTCGAATCGGCGATCCACAGCCCCCGGCGTAGTCGAGGCCGGCGTGCAGCCGCTGGGTGCCGAGAATCGGGTGCGTTCGATAGCCGAAGGAGCTGGTGATACCGGCGGATGACGGTGCCGAAAGGTAGCCCCGCGAGGCCGGAGGTGGCGATGGGGAAGGGGCTGGCTTCGGCGCTGGGGCTGTTGCAGGGGCTGGCTTCGGGGCGGGTGCTGGCGCGGGTCGCGGCGTGGACTTCTTGGGGCTGGAACTCGACGGTGCGCGGGTCGCAGCATCCGCCTTCGCCTGAGCCTCAACCTGAGCCTGAGCCTCGGCCTCGGCCTGAGCTTGGGCTGCTGCCTCCCGGCGAGCCCGCTCTTCGGCTTCGGCGCGCCGCCGAGCCTGCTCGGCAGCGATCCGCTGCTTCTCGACCTCTTCTTCGACCTCGAGGCCGTGCTTCTCCTGTGCTAGAGCAACCAATTGGGCCTCAAGGTCCTCCGATTCGGTTTCGGACTGGGCCAACTGCTTCTCAAACGCAGTCTTCTGCTTCTCCAAGGCGGCCCTATCCTCAGCCTGTTGGGCTTGCAATGTCAACAAATCCTTGGCAGCCTCATCCGCGACGTCACGGGCCTGAGCCTTACGTTCCACGTTGGCTTCGGCTTGGGCTAGCAGCAGCGCGATATCGCGGCGGACGCCCGCGAGTCGGTCCTGCTCAGCCACCTCTTGGGCTTCCCTGGTCGACAAGCGCTCGATCGTGTTGTCTTGCACCCGCATGACGGTCCGTGCCATCGCCATTTCCTCGACGGCGTCACCATCACCGGACAGGACGTCAAGGGTCAGCGCCAGATTGCCCACGCCACCACTCTTGTAACTCTCGCGGGCAATCGCGCCGACAGCTGTCTTGCTGTCCTCTTGATCTTCAGCATTCTGCTGCAACGATGCTTCGATCTTGTCTTCATTAGCGTGCGCGACCGCCAACTCCGCATCGATCCGGTCCGCTTCGTCCTCCGCCTGCGCCAACTCGTCCTCGGCGGCTGCGAGATCGTCCTCAGCCTGGGTCACCTGGGCATTCGTCTCTCGCAACTGCTCATCGGCAGCCACGAGTTCAGCCGAGGTGTCCTCCAGATCCTCGCTCAGGTCGGCGACTTCGCCATCTTTTGCTTGTTGTTCGCGAGCCTTTTGGTCCTGCTGATTCTCGACTTCATCCATCCGGTCTCGGATGTCGTCCAACGCGACCGCTGGCGCGGCGAGCGCCAAGGTGGCGCTCAGGGCGAGCACCAACGTCGCGCGCAGCCGGCGTCGACGGCGAAGCAGGAATCGGTCGGTCATTTCAGTTCACCTTGGGTGCGCGTTCGCATCTCATACCTGCACATAGCGTCGTAGAGCCAGCCACGAGGTAGTCGTGGCCAGCAGGACCGACCCACCGAGCAATACCGGCGCGATCATCCACACCTCGGCGGTCCCGACCAAGGCCACCAAGCCGCTTTGGCCGGCCAGCAATTCGGTCAGGAATCCGGAGACGCCGTATTCGACCATCGCCCACAGCAAAGACAGCGCCAGCCCTGCTCCAAGGAGCGTCGCTAGCACCGTCTCAGCGATGAAGGGTGCATGGATCGTGAATGCTGAGGCACCGACGAGGCGCATGATGCCTGTCTCGCGGCGCCGCGACCAGGCGGTCAGGCGGATGGTGGTGCTGATCAAGAGCACAGAGCACACGACCATAGCCCCGGCCAACCCCACCGCCGCGGCGCTCACCACGTTCAAAAAGGCGAAGAGTTTGTCAATGAGTTCGCGCTGATGTTCCACACTTTCGACCCCTGGGGCACCGGTGAAGGCGCTGGAGACCACGTCATACTTCTGCGGGTCTGAGAGTTGCACCCGGAAACTCTCTGGGATCGACTCTTGCGGGATGCTGTCGAGCACTGAGGAATTGCGGAACTGGTCGCGGAATCGGTCGTATGCCTCCACATTGGATTCAAACCAATACTTCTCGACCAGGGGGCTCAACCCTTCCAGGTCGCTACGCAGTTGATCTCGTTGCTGCTCGGTGACGGCGCCCCCGGCGCACGAAGTCACATCGACGCTATCCGGAGTGCACAAATAGATCGAGACCTGCACCCGGTCGTACCAATAGCCCTTGGCCGTGTCGACCTGCTGCTGTGCCAGCAGTCCGCTGCCGAGGAAAAACAGCGAAACCATGGTCACTAAGACGACCGAGACGAACATCGAGGTGTTTCGACGCAGTCCGTTGCCTACCTCGCCGAGCAAGAAGGCCGGCCTCATCGCACGTCCACCTGCTCGTGGTCGATGTAGGCGTACTCACCGTCCGCCTGATCTCGCACGATGGCCCCATCGCGCAACTGCACGACACGTTTGCGGAAGGTATCCACGATCCTGGTGTCGTGGGTGGCCATGACCACGGTGGTGCCACTGCGATTGATGCGGTTCAGGATGGCCACGATTTCCTGGCTGGTGTCTGGGTCCAGGTTTCCGGTGGGCTCATCGGCCAGCAGAATCGAGGGCTTGTTGACCATGGCTCGGGCAATCGCCACCCGTTGTTGCTCCCCGCCGGAGAGCTCATGGGGCAACCGCTTGGACTTTTCTTGCAGTCCGACCAAATCCAACGTCTCCGGCACGGTATGCCGAATCTCGTGCCGCTTAGCGCCAAGGACTTGCAAGACATAGGCGACGTTTTGATAGACGTTCTTGCCGGCGAGCAGGCGAAAGTCTTGAAAGACCGTCCCGACTTCTCGGCGCAGGAGCGGAACTTTGCGTGCGGAAATGCTCGACAGGTCCTGCCCCGCAACGCGCACTCGCCCGGCTGTCGCGGGCTGCTCGACAATGATCAGTCGCAACATTGTGGACTTGCCCGAGCCTGAAGCGCCGACGACGAAAACGAACTCTCCTCGGCGAATCTCGACGCTGACCCCATCGAGCGCCCAGGGATCACCCTTCGCGTAGCGCACGCTTACATCTTCGAAGGCAATCATTGGTAAAGAGATTCCTGGTTGAGGCGAGGTGTCATGGTCACATCTGACTCATCCAGGTCGCCTGAAAAAGTCCTTCGCCTAGGTTACGCGCGTGACTCCTGTGATGAGCGCAGCCTCGTGGTGTCGGCGTTGCGCCTAGGGCGTGTCTCTAAAGGTGCTTCAGCCATATCGTGATCGCGCGTAGGACGGCGGCGCCGCGGTAGACGATGGCGAGCTTGTCGTAGCGGGTGGCCAGGCCACGCCACTGCTTCACGGTGTTGAAGGATCGCTCGACGACGTTGCGGTCTCGGTAGGCGTGGGCGTCGAGGGCCGGTGGGCGGCCGCCGCGGGAGCCGCGCCGTTTACGGTTGCGGACCTGGTCGGAGGGTTCGGGGATGACGGCCTTGATCCCTCGTTGGCGCAGCAGGGTGCGGTGGGCGCGTGCGGAGTAGGCCTTGTCGGCCAGCACCGCCGTGGGGGTGGTGCGCGGACGACCGGGCCCGCAGCGCGCCACGCTCAGGCGGCCCAGGAGCTCGGGAAAGACCGGGCAGTCGCCTGCCTGGCCCGGGCCGATGAGCACCACGAGAGGTCGTCCGCGCCCGTCGAGGAGCTGGTGGATCTTGGTCGACAGCCCTCCCCGGGAACAGCCGATACCGTGGTGGACCGGCTCCTCGTACAGGTCCGCCCACCGGCTCTGACCAGGATTCTTGTGATTCGGCTCAGCCCCCCCTTGACCTGGCCCAGGAGCTCGGTCAACGGGTCCGCAGGAGCGTCCTGCTCGCCGGTGTCGCTCACCTCCTCGGCCAGCCTCTTCCGCGGCAGGTTGGTGGCGTGCTGGTGCGCCCGCGCCAGGAGCACCTGGTGGATCTTGTCCCAGGTGCCGTCCTGGCTGAAACGGCGGTGCCGCTTCCACACCGTCTGCCACGGCCCGAACGACTCCGGCAGGTCACGCCAGGCTAGACCGCAGCGGTACCGGTAGATCACACCCTCGACCACCTGCCGGTGGTCGCGCATCGGCCTACCAGTCCTGGGCCGCTGCGGCGGCAACCGGGACTCGATCAACGTCCACTGCTCGTCCTCTAGAAGCGCTTCACGATTCACGATCCCCACACTGGCCGACCCCGGCACTCAGCCTTTGGAGACACGCCCTAGTCCTCGGCGCGCTCCGCCGACCGCTTCCAGCGGATGCCAGCTTCTAGGAAGGCATCGATGTCACCGTCGAGGACCGCTGAGGTACTGCCTACTTCATAGTTCGTACGCAGGTCTTTCACCATCTGATAAGGGTGCAGCACATATGATCTCATTTGATCCCCCCACGATGCTTTGATGTCACCCGCCATTTCCTTCTTGGCAGCATCTTCTTCTTGCTTCTTAAGCAGCAACAATCGAGACTGCAGTACCCGCAGGGCGGCCGCGCGATTCTGGATTTGCGACTTCTCGTTTTGCATTGACACAACGACGCCGGTCGGAATGTGTGTCATGCGCACCGCGGAGTCTGTGGTGTTCACCGATTGGCCCCCGGGCCCGGATGAACGGAACACATCGACCTTGAGGTCGTTCTCCGGAATCTCGATGTGATCGGTCGACTCGATCAGCGGCACAACTTCGACTGCGGCAAAACTCGTCTGCCGCCGACCCTGGTTGTCGAAGGGGCTAATCCGAACCAATCGGTGCGTCCCTGCCTCCACCCCTAGGGTCCCGTAGGCATAAGGGACTTTGACCTCGAATGTCGCTGACTTCAGACCAGCTTCTTCGGCGTAGGACGTGTCCAACACCGATGTTGGGTAGTCATGACGTTCAGCCCAGCGCAGATACATCCGCATCAGCATTTCGGCGAAGTCGGCGGCGTCGATGCCACCAGCTCCAGAACGGATCGTGATGACTGCTTCGCGGTCGTCATACTCGCCGTTGAGCAGGGTGCGGACCTCCAGTAGATCGACTGCCTTCTGCAGGGCCCTCAGATCGCGCTCAGCCTCCAGCAGCGTCGCCTTGTCGCTCTCTTCGGTGCCGAGTTGAACCAGCACCTCGAGTTCATCGATCCGGTCATCCATACCGACTACTCGGTCGTGCTCGGTCTTCATCCGCGACATCTTTGAAGTGACCTGCTGGGCGTGCTCCACGTCGTCCCACAGACTGGGAGCGGAGACCGCGATCTCAAGCTCGGCCAACTGGGTCTGCAATTTGCTCAAATCCGTGACTTCGCGCACCGTCGCCATCGTCGCGCGAAGGTGTTTGATGTCGTTATCGAAGTCAACAGCCACGGGGCGACCCTACGGCAGCGGCACCCACCCGATAGCACTCAGCCCCGATGCCTAGGCGAGCATGGCAGCGGGCTCCAACTCAGCGGCTCGCACCTGTGAGACCAGCCAGTCAACGGCTTGCACCGCCGTCCACCCCTGCGGATGTTGCTCGATCAACAGGTGCGCTCCACCCAGATCCTGACCCAACGTGACGATCCGCGTCTCGGCATACCCGTCCTTGCGTTTCTGCCCCAGCCCGATGTTGGCCATCAACCCGTTGCACAGGCACTTGCGGCCCTCGGTGGCCTCTTGTGAGCCACCCTTCTTCAGATACATGTGGACCGGCTCCGAGGGGCAGCGGTAGCCGACCTCACCGTCGTCCTTTTCGTATGCCGACCGCAGGTAGGACAGGTCGCACAACCGGGGCCGGTCTTCATAGACCGCAACTTCGCTCTGGGTGCCCGCCAGCGAGGCGACCTTGAACGGGAACCCGGTGGGACTGGCCCGCGGGTCGTTGCGGACAGACAGTTTGTCGGCTCGCAGTTCTTCGATCATGTGCGCCCGGGTGTCACCGTCTAACCCGCTGTCCAGGGAGAGCGCAAACAGCGTGCCGACCTGCACTCCGGTGGCTCCATTGGCCAAGGCTTCGGCGACTTTTTCTGGAGTGCCGTAGGCACCAGCAAGCCAGAACGGGAGCGACAGGTCGGCCATCTTCTGCAGATTCACGATGTCACGGACGCCATAGATGGGCTCCCCTGTCTCATCCAGCTGCATCCGACCGCGCGGCGGGGCGCTGTGCCCGCCCGCGGTGGGCCCTTCGACAACAAAACCGTCGGGGCGGATGCTCTCGTCGCGATACAGATAGTTGGCCAGCGCGTCGGCCGAGACGATTGCCAAGAAATCGGGGCGCTCGATCGTGGGCAATTCATCGCCGAGCAGATCCACTGGGTCGACCTCGATGTAACGAGTCATCGACCCGCCAGCCACGTCGGCGACTATCCTGCCCGGCCGACCCGCAGCAATGTCGGTCAGCAGTTGTGGGATGTCACGGGGTATGCCGGCCCCCATGATCACGTAGTCCGCGCCCGCTAGCGACGCGCCGAGTAGAGCGGTCGGGGTTGCCATCTGCAACTTTTCCAGACAGTTGATGCCTACCACCCCGTCGTGGCCCTCTTTCGCCAACCACACCTCGACGAAGTTGCCGACGACGGCCAACTCTTGGACCGCCCGGCCCGTGTCGATGGTCAACTTCGGCAGCGGCCTGTAGGGAGCATTCGGGTCTTTGCCGCCCTCGATGTAGTACTTGTCCAACACTCGGGCCGCCATCGCGGGGCAGGGAAAGGCCGCCATCGCTCGACGCATGTTCCCGCGTTCATCACCTTCTTGAAGGCGGCGCGAAAGCACGGCATCCATGGCAGTGCCGGACACGATGCCCATCTGTCCACGCATGGACACTTCACGGGCAAGGTGCCAGGACGACACGGCGACGCCCATACCGCCTTGGATGATCACGGGACGCTTCTTGGGAGCCACAGCAGGCCTCCTACCGATTCAGGGTGTCGAACCTACGGCTGCGTAACTTTCGTTACCGTAGGTTTCGCGTACGTAACCTACGGTAACGTAACTTGTCTCAGAAGTCGCCCTGTCGCAGGCCGACGCGCACGCCATCTGCGATCACAGAGAAGCAGACGTACGACAAGTCCGGCACGACGAGATCTGCCGCCAATTGCTCTTCCGACGTAGTGCTCAGCACCGCCAACGTTGCGCAGCCTGCCGTCCGTGCGGAAGCGATACCGCTCGGGGCGTCCTCGACCACCAGGCACTCGCGTGGGTCCACGCCAAGTCGACTGGCGGCCAGCAGATAGGGCTCAGGGTGTGGCTTGCCATGAGTGATGTCGTCGACCGTCACCAGCACCGCAGGAGGGCGAAGTCTCGCCTCCTGCAGGCGTGCGGTCGCCAGATTTCGGGTAGCAGAGGTGGCGATCGCGCCACGAGCACCGACTGCAGCGAGTGCCTCCCGAGCCCCTGGCAACGCCGTGACTCCGCCGGTGTCCGCCTCTTCCAGCTCAACGATGCGCGCCAATGCGCTGTCCTGATCGCCATCGGGCAGCACCTGAGCAACGATCGCCGCAGCGGG
>JBBSNC010000095.1:0-9392 GCA_038232855.1 Actinomycetales bacterium | reverse complement strand
GATGGAATGGATCGACGGCAACATCGGCTCCAAGGTCACCATGAAGTACCCGGCGGTCTTCCTACTCGGTGAGCACTCCAAGGGTGAGACGCTCTCGGTCGCCTTCGCTGGTGAAGGCCAGCACCAGGATGCGGGGTCCAAGATGGTGCACGCGGCACCGCATACCTCATCGACCATCGTGAGCAAGTCCGTTGCTCGTGGTGGCGGACGCACGTCGTACCGCGGGCTGGTCCAGATCTTGGAAGGCGCGCACCACAGCCGCTCCAGCGTGGTCTGCGACGCGCTACTGGTCGACCAGATCTCCCGCTCGGACACCTACCCGTATGTCGACGTTCGCGAGGACGACGTGCAGATGGGCCACGAGGCCACGGTCTCCAAGGTCTCCGAAGACCAGATGTTCTACCTCATGTCCCGAGGCATGTCCGAGACCGAGGCCATGGCCATGATCGTGCGCGGGTTCGTCGAGCCCATTGCGCGTGAACTGCCGATGGAGTACGCCCTCGAGCTGAACCGCCTCATCGAACTTCAAATGGAAGGAGCCGTCGGCTGATGACGCTTCTCGTTGACGAGAAATCTCACCTCGATCCGCAGACCGCGGTGACAGCAGTTGACCGCGTTCCGGATGAGTCCCGTGCTGCGCGAACCAGGAGCTTTGACGTCGCCGACTTCCCGGTGCCCAACGGCCGGGAAGAGGAGTGGCGCTTCACCCCGGTAGACCGTCTCGGTGGGTTGTTTGCCGATGAGGCAACGTCCACGCAGGATCCGGTCTCGCTCACCATCAGCGCGCCCGAGGGCGTAACGCAGGGCTCGCTGGCCATCGGGGCAGCGCCACGCGGGAGCGTGCTCGTGCCCGAGGACCGGGGTGCCGTCGTCGCCTCAGCCAACACGGTCGAGGCGCTGCACCTGTCGATCCCGGCAGAAGCAGTGCTGACCGAACCCGTGCGGGTGAACGTCCATGGCAACGGCGTTGGACTGCGAAGCAACGCACACCATGTGCTCGAAGCAGGTCACCACAGCAAGTCCATGGTCATCCTGGATCACACCGGCTCGGCCGATCACACCGGCAACCTCGAGGTCATCGTCGGTGACGGGGCACAATTGACGGTCGTCACGTTGCAGCGGTGGGCCGACGACGCCAACCACCTCGCTCAGCACGAGGCGCTGGTGGGCCGAGACGCGACATACAAGCACATCGCGGTCAGCCTGGGCGGTGCCATCGTGCGGATGAACAGCAACGTTCGGTATGCCGGCAGCGGCGGTGACGCGACCCTGCTCGGCGTGTATTTCGCGGACGCGGGCCAGCACTTGGAGCACCGCTCCTTCATCGACCACAACATGCCGAAGGGCAACTCGCTGGTGACCTACAAGGGTGCGCTGCAGGGCGAGAGTGCCCACACGGTGTGGGTCGGCGATGTGCTGATCCGGGCCGAAGCCGAAGGCATCGACACCTATGAGCTGAACCGCAACCTGGTCCTGACCGACGGGGCGCGCGCCGACTCGGTGCCGAACCTGGAGATCGAGACCGGCGACATCGCCGGGGCCGGGCACGCCAGCTCGACCGGACGCTTCGACGATGAACAGCTCTTCTACTTGATGTCGCGCGGGATCAGCGAAGACGAGGCCCGGCGCCTCGTTGTCCGTGGCTTCTTCGCCGACATCGTGGCCAAGATCGGCGTCCCCGAAGTTGTGGACTCGCTCATGGTCGCCATCGAAGATGAGTTGGCGCTCGACATGACGCCGGTTGCTGCGGGGGAGAGCGCTTGATACGCGTCTGTTCCCTGAGCGACCTTCCTGAGGTCGGGGCCGTCTGCGCCGAGATCGAAGGACGGCGGGTGGCCATCGCCCGGGATTCCGTAGGTGTCATCCACGCGATCGACGACACGTGCAGCCACGCCAATGTGTCGCTGTCCGAAGGCGACATCGACGGTTCAACCCTGGAGTGCTGGCTGCACGGCTCGCGCTTCGACCTTTTCTCTGGGCAACCCACCGGGCTGCCCGCCATCCCGCCCATCGCGGTGCATTCCGTGCGGGTCGACGGCGAGGACGTGTACGTCACGCTCGCCGGAACGACCGCATCGGTACAGACCGCATCCTCATCTGAGCAAGGAGCACAACACGCATGACCACTTTGGAGATTCGCGACCTGCACGTCAGCGTCGAGACCGAGGCAGGGCAAAAGGAAATCCTGCGCGGCGTCGACCTGACCATTAAGTCCGGTGAGACCCACGCCATCATGGGGCCAAACGGTTCCGGTAAGTCCACCTTGGCCTATTCGATCGCTGGGCACCCCAAGTACACTGTCACCGGCGGCAGCGTCACCCTCGACGGGGAAGACGTGTTGGCGATGAGCGTCGACGCGCGCGCTCAGGCCGGCTTGTTCTTAGCGATGCAATACCCCGTCGAAGTGCCCGGTGTGACCGTGTCGAACTTCTTGCGGACCGCCAAGACGGCGATCGACGGCGAGGCCCCCAAGCTGCGGCACTGGATCAAGGACATGAAGGAGGCCATGGGCGCGCTGCGGATGGACTCCACGTTTGCCGAGCGAAATGTCAATGAGGGCTTCTCCGGTGGCGAGAAGAAGCGCCACGAGATCCTGCAGATGGAGTTGCTCCGCCCCAAGATCGGCATCCTGGACGAGACCGACTCCGGTCTCGATGTGGACGCGCTGAAGGTTGTCTCCGAGGGCGTCAACCGGATCAAGTCCTCCAGCGACATCGGCGTCATGCTGATCACGCACTACACGCGGATCCTGCGCTACATCAATCCCGATCGGGTGCACGTGTTCATCAACGGCAAGGTCGCCGAGTCCGGTGGGCCCGAGTTGGCCGACCGCCTCGAAAACGAAGGCTACGACCGATACACGGCGGTGGAAGTCTGAGCACCAGCCTGACGTCAGGGGAGTTGGCCCGCATCAGGGCCGACTTCCCTATCTTGTCGCGTACTGTGCGCGAAGGCCGTCCGTTGGTCTACCTGGACAGCGGGGCCACCTCACAGAAGCCGTCTGTCGTGCTGGACGCGGAGTACGAGTTTTACACCAAACACAACGCGGCCGTGCACCGTGGCGCGCACCAGTTGGCTGAGGAAGCGACCGAAGCCTTCGAGTCCGCCCGGGCCACCGTGGCGGCCTTCATCGGTGGCCGGGCAGATGAGGTCGTCTTCACCAAAAACGGCACTGAGGCGATCAACCTGGTGGCCTATGCGCTCAGCAATGCCGGAGCCGAGGGTGCGGTCGATGGCGCTGACCCCCAGGTGGCGGCGCGGCTACAACTTGGTGTGGGCGATGAGATCGTGATCTCGACGATGGAGCATCACGCCAATCTGGTGCCGTGGCAGGAGTTGGCTCGCCGCACTGGTGCCACCCTGCGCTGGATCGACGTGAGCGACGAGGGTTACCTCGAAGCACCCGAGACTGTGATCGGCTCCAAGACCCGAGTGCTCGCCTTGACCCATGTCTCCAACGTCTTGGCGACGCGCAACGACCTGAGACCGTATGTCGACGCGGCCCGAGCGGTAGGCGCCCTGGTGGTGATCGACGCCTGCCAGTCCGTGCCGCACATGCCGGTCGATGTGGCCGCGCTCGATGTCGACTTTTTGGTCTTCACCGGGCACAAGGTGCTCGGTCCCTCCGGCATCGGTGTGCTGTGGGGCCGGCCGGAGTTGTTAGCGGCGATGCCACCCTTCCTGACCGGCGGCTCGATGATCGAGCTGGTGCGGATGGAGGGCTCCACCTATGCTCCACCGCCGCAGCGCTTTGAAGCCGGTGTGCCCGTGGCGGCGCAGGCTGTCGGTTTGGCAGCGGCCTGCGACTACCTGACCGAGTTAGACATGGACAGGGTCGCGGCGCACGATCAAGTGCTGATGCGGCATACCCTTGAGGCTTTGTCATCGCGCCCCTGGGTGAGTGTGTTGGGTCCGCGCGAGGTCAGTCATCGCGTCGGCGCCGTCGCCTTTACGGTCGACGGCATCCACCCGCACGATGTCGGTCAGGTCCTGGATGATCGGGGGATTGCGGTGCGGACCGGACACCACTGCGCCTGGCCGTTGCATCGACGCCTCGGCGTCACCGCCAGCACCCGAGCCAGTTTCGGGGTCTACACCACCACCGACGAGATCGATGCCTTTGTGGCCGCGCTGGATGAAGTGCCCGCCGTTTTTGGGGTCACCGTATGAGGGGGCACTGCTGATGGATATGTATGGCGAGTTGATCCTGGATCACTCCAAGCGGCCGGTCGGCGCTGGGTTGCGCGACGGCTCGCAAGCCGAGGTGCACCACATCAACCCGACGTGCGGTGACGAGGTGACCCTCAGAGTTCACCTCGTCACCAGTGATGGTGCAGCCGTGCTGTCCGACGTGTCGTACGACGCGCTGGGCTGCAGCATCTCGATGGCATCGACGTCGATACTGGCGGAGGAATGCGTCGGACGGCCAGTATCGGAGACGCTGACAACGTATGGCCACGTCAAGGCCATGCTGACTTCTCGAGGCACAGACCCGGGCGATGCCGAGCAGATCGGTGACGCGGTGGCGCTGGCCGGAGTGGCGAAATATCCGGCCCGCGTGAAGTGCGCTTTGCTGGGTTGGACTGCATACCTGGACGCGTTGGCACAGGCCGGCATCGATATCTCTGTCATCGCTGCCACGTCTGACTCTGCTGACATGAGATCCTGAATGAATACCCCGAAAGGCTGACCGATGAGCGAAACCATGACCCCTCCCAATGTGGCCGATGTCGAAGAAGCCCTGCGTGATGTCGTTGACCCCGAGCTGGGCATCAACGTCGTCGATCTGGGCTTGATCTATGGCGTGACCGTCGACGCGCAGGCACATGCCGTGGTCGATATGACGCTAACGAGTGCGGCGTGCCCGTTGACCGATGTGATTGAAGAGCAAACCGGTCAGGCCCTTGAAGGTCTGGTGAGCAGTTTCCGGATCAACTGGGTCTGGATGCCGCCGTGGGGCCCGGACAAGATCACCCCTGATGGCCGCGACCAGTTGCGCGCACTGGGCTTCAACGTCTGAGTGGATTCTCCGCGCCGGATCGACGTGTCGCTGGACCGCCTGGAACGCTGGGTCGCCGGGTTTGTTGAACGACATGGCGAGGTGGCGTGGTCGCTGGACGGAACGGCCTACCTGCTGACTGGTGCTGATGGTTCTTGGGCACGCCTGACGTCGTGGACGCCTCCTGGGCCGCTTCCGCCGGATCTGCTCTCGTGGGGCGAGGCTCCGAACCGGCTCGGGTTCGTGTTGATCCGGCGCGGGGGGTATGCCGTGGGCGTGGCTCACGGTGAGGCTCTGGTGGCGCACAAGTGCGGCACGAAGTATGTGCAGTCCCGGACGGCTGCTGGTGGATGGTCGCAACAACGGTATGCGCGACGCCGCTCCAATCAAGCCCATGGTCTGGTCGACACGGTCGTCGAGCGAGTGGTGGCCATGTTCGCGGCAGCTAACCTCGACGGCCTTGTGGTCGGCGGGGACAAGCAACTCGTGGCGCAGGTCCTCGGCGATACCCGGATGACTGCCCTAGGCCAACTGCCTCGTCGCGAGTTCTTTGACATGAACGATCCCCGGTTCGCGGTGCTTGAGCGGACGTTGGTCCGTACCCGCAGCGTGGAGGTCACCGTCTGCAACTCACCGTGACTCCGCAGCTCCATCATCGGTAGCTCGAGTGGCAGGAAATGCACCGCTGAAGTTGATCTGGTGGTGCATCTGTTGCCAGTGGATGAGCGGCACGACAGGGCGACTCAGAGGTCGTTGGTGTTGAAGGTGTCGCAGGAGTTGGGGTCGCCGGATTCGTATCCGGTCAAGAACCACTTCTGGCGTTGCTCGGCCGAGCCGTGCGTCCACACGTCGGGGTTTATCCGGCCCTGGGCTTGCTGCTGGATGCGGTCATCCCCGACAGCCTCTGCTGCCGACAAGGCCGATCTGATCTGCTCCTCGGTGACTGGCTCCAATAGAGCCTGCCCCCCTTCGTCCGTTGTCTCCGAAGCGTTCGCCACCCAGGCCCCAGCGAAGCAGTCAGCCTGCAGTTCGACCCGCACCGCGCCTGAGTCCGCGCCCTGACGGTCCTGCTGCGAGCGCGCCAACGCGCCTGTCAGATTCTGGATGTGGTGCCCGTACTCGTGCGCCACGACATACATCTGCGACAGCGAACCGCCGTCGGCGCCCATCGCATCAAGTTGGTTGAAGAAGCTGACGTCAAGGTAGATGGTCGAGTCGATCGGGCAGTAGAACGGCCCGACGCTGCTGTCAGCGGCGCCGCACCCCGTGTTCGTGCTGCCATCAAACAGCACCGTCTGCGCGGGCTCGTACTCGCTGTAGGTCTTACTCCAATAGTCCTGGACGCTGATCACGGTGCCGACCATGCGGCAATCGACGCGCTCATTCGCATCAGCGCCGGTTTTGCACTCGGGAAAGGGATTCGCCGCGTCCCCCTGCTGACCGCCGCCGGACTGCTCGACATACCTCGAGTCGTAGTTCCAGTTGCTCCCCGTGGCCGACCCCGGCCCGGTCGCCCCGCCGAGACTTCGCGCATCGCCACCGAAGACGAGATAGAGGATCAGCAGCAGGATTCCGCCGACGCCGCCACCGGCAGCCATGCTGCCGCCACCCACTGAACCGCCACGTCTGCGGCCACCGCCGCCTCGCCTGACCTGACTCGTTTTCAGGCTGGCGTTCTCGCGGAAGGTCATGGGCGCTCCGTGCGTTGAGTCGATGTTGGGCCGAGGTCACGATACTCCCGCGTAGACTGCTCGAGGCTCTCTGGCCCGCTACACCCCACCCTTGAAGGAGTTACCGCCGTGATCGTTGTCTCCGGCGTGGAGCTCCGCGCGGGCTCACAGCTGCTGCTGGACGACCTCACTTTCCGCGTCGCACCCGGTGACCGGGTGGGATTGGTCGGTCGCAACGGGGCCGGCAAGACCACACTGACGAAGGTGTTGGCCGGTCATGCCGAGCCAGCGGCTGGCAATGTCACCCGCAGCGGCGAAATCGGCTACCTCCCGCAAGACCCGCGCACGGGTGATCTACAAGAGCTCGGCCGCGACCGCATCCTGAGCGCCCGCGGCCTGGACTCGGTGTTGCGCAACATGCACAAGGCCGAGGACGCGATGGCCAGTGCCGATGAGGTACACCGCGATAAGGCGATGGCCCGGTATGGGCGGCTCGAGGGGGAGTTCACCTCACGCGGCGGGTATGCGGCAGAGTCCGAAGCCGCCTCCATCGCCAGCAGCCTCGGATTGGAAGAGCGAGTGCTCGGCCAACCCTTGGGCACGTTGTCCGGTGGGCAGCGTCGCCGGATCGAGTTGGCGCGGATCCTGTTTTCCGGTGCGAGCACGCTGCTGCTCGATGAGCCGACGAACCACCTCGATGCCGACTCGGTGGTCTGGCTTCGTGAATACCTGAAGAACTATCCCGGCGGGCTGTTAATCATTTCGCACGACGTCGACCTCATCCAGACGGTCGTCAACCGCGTCTTCCACCTAGACGCGAATCGCGCCGAGCTCGATGTCTACAACATGGACTGGCGTCGCTATCTGCAGCAGCGCGAAAACGACGAACGCCGCCGGCACCGCGAACGGGCCAACACCGAAAAGAAAGCACAAACGCTGTTGGCGCAGGCCGATAAGATGCGCGCCAAAGCCACCAAGGCCACCGCTGCACAAAGCATGATCAAACGAGCCGAGAAGATGTTGTCCGGCCTGGAGGGGGAGCGGGTCGTCGACAAGGTGGCCAAACTGCGCTTCCCGACCCCCGCCGCCTGCGGCAAGACACCACTACGCGCTGACGGGCTGTCCAGGTCCTACGGCTCGTTGGAAATCTTCACCGATGTCGACTTGGCGATCGATCGCGGTTCCAAAGTGGTGGTGCTCGGCCTCAACGGTGCAGGCAAGACAACCCTGCTGCGGCTGCTGGCCGGCATCGATATGCCCGACACTGGCGAAGTGCAGCCAGGTCACGGGCTCAAGCTGGGCTACTACGCCCAGGAGCACGAGACCCTTGACGTCGATCGCTCGGTGCTGGCCAACATGAAGACCGCGGCTCCCGACCTGGACGAAACCGAGACCCGCAAGGTCTTGGGGTCCTTCCTCTTCTCCGGCGACGCAGTGCAGAAGAGCGCAGGTGTGCTCTCCGGTGGGGAAAAGACCCGGCTCGCCCTTGCCATGCTGGTCGTCTCCGCCGCCAACGTGCTTTTGCTCGATGAGCCCACCAACAACCTCGACCCCGCCTCGCGAGAAGAAGTCTTGGCTGCCCTGCGCTCCTATGCCGGCGCGGTCGTGCTGGTTTCGCACGACGAGGGCGCAGTCAGCGCCCTGGAGCCAGAACGCGTGCTCCTGCTGCCCGACGGCGTCGAAGACCACTACGGCCGCGACTACCAAGACCTTATCGAGCTGGCCTGAACACGGACTGTCAGCACGTCATACCGCGGCAGCACACTGGAAAACCGGAATAGCGCGCCGCGTGCCGGGCGTTGATCCGCCGACGAGGAAAGAGTGGTGGGTATGACGATGTCTGCAGGGATGACCGGGGGGCCGGCGTTTCGGATGTTCGGTAAGGACAGAAGCGTCACCCGGCAGACGTTGCAAGAAGGCACGGCCCGACGCGTGCTGACCTATGGCATGGCCTTTCGGCGCGAGATCGTGATCTTCCTGGTGCTGACCATCATCGGCGCGTCCCTCGTCGTGGCAACCCCGCTGCTGTTGGGGAGGATCATTGACGATGGGGTGACCCCAAAGAACCGCGAAGTCGTCATCGTGCTTGGGTCCATCGTGGCCCTGCTCGCAGTGGTGTCAGCGGCCTTAGTCGTGGTGACGCGATGGTTCTCCTCCCAGATTGGCGAAGGGCTGATCCTCAACCTGCGCACACAGGTCTTTGGCCATGTATTGCGCCAACCCATCGCCTTCTTCACCCGCGCCCAGACCGGCGCGCTGGTCAACCGCCTCAACACCGACGTGATCGGCGCACAGCAGGCGTTCACCTCGATCTTGTCGGGCCTGGTGAGCAATGTCGTCACGCTGGTCATCGTGCTGGCGACGCTGGTCAGTCTTTCCTGGCAGATCACCTTCTTGGCCGTCCTGCTCTTGCCGATCTTCCTGGTGCCGGCCTCCTTCATGGGTCGGAGGCTGTCAGCGTTGACGCGTAGCCAAATGAACCTCAACTCCGAGCTCGCCTCGCGGATGACCGAACGTTTCAACGTGGCCGGTGCCATGCTGGTGCGGCTGTTTGGGAGCCCGAGCACCGAAGCGCGCGAGTATGCCGACCGCGCCCAGGGTGTGCGCGACGCGGGGGTGGCCATCTCGGTCAACCGGGTCATCTTCGGCGCCGGCCTGGGGCTGGTGGCCGCGTTGGCGACCGCTTTGGTCTATGGCCTCGGCGGCCTGTTCGCCATCTCGGG
>JBBSNC010000094.1:0-9522 GCA_038232855.1 Actinomycetales bacterium | reverse complement strand
TCGCGGCCCTCGATATCGTCTGCGGCGACGTGCTCGTAGAACCTGCGCATCAGCGTTTCGTCCGTCGTCATGTACTCGACACTTCCTCTGTTTGCGACGCTCGAGCGGGCCTAGCAGCCTGCTAGGCGCACGACCCTGTGCGACCTCACCCGAGACTAGTCCTTGAGTGCCCTTCAATGTCCACCATCGGCGCAGCGTTCACACGGCTTTCGCCGAACTTCGTGCCCCGTAGGCTGATCGCCATGAGGTTCTTGTGCTGAATCGGCAACCGGCCACCCGGCAGACGCACCTGCTGGTGATCGCCGATCGAATCAGCACGCTCGACGCCGACATAGGTGCCGAGGCGGCTCAAGCCACCTTTGTGGCCACGATCGATGCACTCACACACTCGCTCGTGGATCTGGCCGATGGACGGACCTCACAACGCGCGTCAGTGCCGATCGCCGCTCACGGCATCGTCGCCGCAGCGGATGATCGCGTGGCTGAGGCTGATCGTGCTTCATGCGCAGCGGCCGCAGTCGAGCTCCGCCGGGTTCGGTATCGACTACCGGCGGTGCTGGGGCACGGTGCGGAGCTCGAGCCAGGGTTGGCCACTAACACCCTCCGTGCGGCAGCACTCCTGGCTGAGGCCTTGCAAGAGCTTGCCGATCTATCGCCTGGCGACCCACGCAGCAGAACGGTGCGTGCCACTGCTCACCGTGCCATCGCCAGCGCCCACAGACTGCTGCTGTCCCCCACTACCCTTGCCAGCGAACCGGATGTACGAACGACCACGTCGGAAGGATGAGAGATGCGAATCACTGAGAGTCTGCGGCACGCAGCGTCCCCCGAGGCGGTCTTCGAGATGCTGAGCGACCCGGCATACCAGGAACGCCGTTGCGTGGGCAGTGGGAGCCTGGCCCACGAAGTGACTCTAGAAGAGCCTGTCGACTCGTCGGCTGACGGGCCTACGGTGATCACCCGGCGTCGGATGTCGACCCAGGACTTTCCGGATATGGTGCGGCGCATCGTCGGCTCGGCGGTCGATATCGTCGAGACCACCCGATGGGGCGCAGCCGAATCGGATGGCACTCGGGAGGCGGGGTTCACGTTGAGCGTCGAGCACACCCCCGTCACGATGGTCGGTGGCGTGCATCTCGCTCCGGCCCGGTCGGCAGATGGCGCGGCTGCAGGCTCGGTCACGACCCATCGAGTGGACGGCGAACTCAGCGCCCATGTGCCATTCATCGGTGGCAACATCGAGCGTTCCATCGGCCCAGTGCTCACCCGCGCCATTGAGCTTGAGTCACGACTGGGCCAGGAGTGGCTTGCGGGGCGCTAGAAGCACACCCGCGCGCCAGCGCCTAGCCCATATGCGGGTAGCGGTACTCAGTCGGAGCGTCGAAGGTCTCCTTGATGGCCCGGGGGCTGATCCACCGCAGCAGGTTGACCGGAGAACCGGCCTTGTCGTTGGTGCCAGAAGCGCGTGCGCCACCGAAGGGTTGCTGCCCCACCACGGAGCCGGTGCATTTGTCGTTGATGTAGAAGTTGCCAGCGGCAAAGCGCAGTCGCTGCGTCGCATCGGCGATGGCCGCTCGATCGCGGGCGATGATCGCACCGGTGAGGGCGTAGTCCGCCACCGACTCCATCTGGTCAAGCACGGCATCGTAGGTCTCGTCGGGATACACGTGGACGGACAAGATGGGCCCGAAGTACTCCTCCTTGAGCATCTCGTGCTCGGGATCGCTGACGACAGCAATGGTCGGACGCACGAAGTACCCGACGCTGTCGTCGTACGTGCCACCGGCGATGACCTCAACGGCCGGATCGGAGTGGGCCATGTCGATCGCTGCTTTGTGCCGGGCGAAGGCCCGCTCGTCAATAACGGCACCCATGAAGTTATCCATGTTGCGCACATCCCCGCAGGCCATGCCGTCGGTGGTCGCGATCAGGTCATCTTTGATCTGTCCCCAGACCGACTCCGGCACATATGCGCGTGATGCAGCCGAACACTTCTGGCCCTGATATTCGAAAGCACCCCGGACCAGGGCGGTCAGCAGAACCTGCGGCGCGGCAGTGGGATGAGCCAGGACGAAGTCTTTGCCCCCGGTCTCACCGACGATCCGCGGGTAGGACTTGTAGTTCGCGACGTTGGCGCCGATCTGCTGCCAAATCATCTGGAAAACGCGGGTCGAGCCGGTGAAATGCACCCCGGCCAGATCGCGATGGGACAGCGCCACTTCGCTGATATCCGCGCCGTGTCCGGTCACCATATTGATGACGCCAGCCGGCAGGCCGGCCTCCATCAATACCTCCATGATGATCGAGGCCGCACGCTGTTGACTGACCGCAGGCTTCCACAGGACCACGTTGCCCATCAGCGCGGGGGCCGTGGGCAGGTTCCCGGCGATCGCGGAGAAGTTGAACGGCGTGATGGCATACACGAAGCCCTCGAGCGGGCGGTGTTCCATCCGGTTCCAGACACCAGGCGCATTGGCCGGCGGTTGCTCGGAAAGTATCTCGCGGGCGAAGTGCACGTTGAAACGCCAGAAGTCGATGAGCTCACAGGCGGCGTCGATTTCCGCCTGGATAGGTGTCTTCGACTGCCCGAGCATCGTGGCCGCATTGAGTCGCGCGCGCCACGGGCCAGCGATCAGGTCTGCGGCCTTGAGAAACACGGCAGCGCGATCATCGAAACTCAAATCACGCCACGCTGCGGCAGCGCCCATGGCGGCATTGATGGCAGCTGTAGTGTCATCGGCCGTCGCATTGCGCAGCGTGCCCAGCACTTCGGCGTGTGCGTGCGGCTGCACGACATCGATGGGATCGCCCTGCCCGGTCACCAGTTGTCCGTTAATGACATGCGGTAGATCAACCGGGTTGCCAGCGAGTTCTTCAAGGGCCGCTTCGAGCGCAGCGCGCTCCTCACTGCCGGGTGCGTATTGAAGAACTGGCTCGTTGATTGGTTCCGGAACAAGTGTCACTGCATCCATAGTGCGCGTCTCCCAAATTACTGTGGTGATGAGGTCAGGCGCACGACGTGCGCCAACTCGGTGGTGTCAAACCAGGAAAGTTCGATGTCGGTCGGGTCTTGCGACACATCCCCCGCGCCCAGGAGATCGTTGCCCAGATGAAAGGCGGCGATCTGCTGCAAGTGCAGTGGTGCGAGCAGACGTGAGACCCTGCCCACGGCGGCGTGCTCGCCGTGAGTCGCGGCCATACCTGTGTGGTCGAGATCAGCGTCGGCGACGTCCGCGGCGACGACCAGGACAGGTGCACCACGCTCGCGGGCGAAGACGGCGGCCTCCTGCAAGGCGCGAAACTCCCATGCCTCGGCGTCGCCGCTGGGATCGTCCTGGCGATAAGCGTCTGTCACGCCGAACGCGGGCAGTGGCGGTGCGGACCAATGCTGGTCCGCTAGCTGGTCAAGATGGTCTTTGTCGATCGGGAAGTACATCCGGATTGCCGGCGACATCCATGTGCTCCTTTGGGCGCTCAAGGGCACCTGAGGTCCGCGACGCAGCGGCATTCCCGCCCGTGCTTCGGGAACATCTTTGCAGACGCGATCACTTCTTGCCCCATCGAGGTCGCCTAGAGGTGCGCACTCGACCGATCAATTGGCCGGAGACGGTTTCGGCGATGTCGATCATCGCCACCCGGGCCGGACTGGTTGGTCTCAGCTCGCGCAGGGTTTGTCCGGCAAGCAGTGCGGCATCCATGGCATTTTGGTCTTCGGGGACGATGTGAATGCCTTCGATCCCGGCAAACCGAGCGAGCACCTCATTGACCTGGCCCCGAGGATCACGCCCGACCGCGCTCGCACGAACTCGGGTGACAACCACCACGACCGGGGCAGAGCAGTGCTCCCGAAGCTCGTTGAAGCCGCGAACGAGCCGCTGCAGACCGATGGGGTCACAGGTCCCGACGAGGATCACCTGGTCCGCAGTAGCCAATACGCGCAGCGACACTGCGTTGCGGCGCGGTGCCGAGGTATCAAAGGTAATTTCTTCGTCCTGCTCCAGGCAGAAGCCGATGTCGACGACGGTCCACCGGGCCACCGCTCTAGCTTCGTCGAGCACATCGGCCATTGCGTGTTCGCGTAACTCCGGCCAACGATCAGCTCGGGGAAGGCCGGTAAGGACGCGCAGACCAGCCTCGACCTCGGGGGCAAGGCGGCACAGCGCGTCGTGATCGAGAGTGCCTGCGTCAGCCGCTCGGGCAGCGGCGGCCACCCCCGGGGCCTCATCCAGGATGGCCAACATCTGTCCAGCCGAAGCACCATAGGTGTCGGCGTCGATGAGCAGGGTCGACTCCACT
Source organism: Actinomycetales bacterium (assembly GCA_038232855.1). Taxonomy (GTDB): domain Bacteria; phylum Actinomycetota; class Actinomycetes; order Actinomycetales; family Dermatophilaceae; genus Ornithinicoccus. The sequence continues at coordinate 5,226 of JBBSNC010000094.1, read as the reverse complement.
TGTGCAAGCTCGGCTGCGACGTTCACCGCGACCGTGGTCCGACCCGGGGAGCCGATAGGACCCCATACGGCCAAGATCTGACCCGGTGGCTCCTGGCCATCCGCAGTGGCCGCGACATCATCCTTCTGCGGTAACGACGGCGGCGCTTGGACGCCCGCAGAGTCGTCGAGGAAAGCCTCCAGCTCGGCATCGAGGTCACTCTGTTGCCCCTCGGCGATCTCGATGGAAGCCTCACCTAATGCACCGGTGCCAAGCGTTGCCCCTTCACCCACCAGTGCGGCCACGGCATCATGCACCTGATCCTCCGGCGCATCAGCACTGATCACGGCGACCAGACCCCATCGGCGAAGAGTCCGCTCGCCCGCGTCGTCTCCAGGGGGATATACACCGAGAACCCGCACTCCTTGCTCATTCAGTCGGGCGATGGCGCTGCGATCCACACCACGAAGATCCACCGAAACGGCGGCGATCTGACCCACCCCGGCAGTGGCACACCCGAGCAGTTCGGCGAGATCGGCACATCGTCTGGCCACATGCACGTATGCGCTGCGGCCCAGGTGGCCCGCCACCGCCCCTTCCCAGCGGTGTGTGATCGCGGTCAGCGCAGGGATGCTCACGAGGAGTCAGCCTCGGTTTGACCCGGGGCGGGTACCAGCGTGATCCGCGCTTCCTGGTCGACACTGGAAATGATGGGCCCGACGTCGCCAGCGGGGATGACGATCGCTACCGCTGCCTGGCCCACGCCGACCGACAGGCCGCTGCCGGATGTGGGAACCTGAGCGACGATGGCTCGCTCCAACAGCCGCTCCGGGTCCAGGTATCGGATGCCCGCCTCGTCGGGGTCGCGTCGGCTGACCCATACATCAACGATGTTCCCCACCCGCAGGGCCGATGCGGCAGCCGGATCCACCGGCACGGACACTGTCTTGTCGAGTGCTTCTTGCGCGGTCCCTAGCGAATCCGACGGCACCAACTCACCGGGCTGAACAGCGCGCAACACGTAGGTGCCTGGTTGCAGACCCTGCGAGGTCGTGATGTAGGCACCCAATGCCTCATCCAACTGGACGGCGCGCACCATGACCTCCGAGGTGGTCACTTCTTGACCTGGCAGCAACGGCTCCTTCGCTGCATACACATCTGTCGTGTTCTTGGCGGCTGCGACCAGCCATGAGCCAATCAGCACCGAGAGTAGAACAAGCAGCACTCCGACAAGGAGTCGCGCATCACGCCACGAGGGGCGGCGGAGTCGGCGCCCTTGCGCTGTGGGGGTTTGAGCCATGCGCATTCCTTCCGAACTGCCTCAGTAACGTGTTCACAGATCCTTGCCAAACGCTGCCGAGCGAGTAGCGATTCAACGCGGGACACGGACAGTATGTGCGGGAGTGCCCCCAGCTCGCAGCGCTATCCACAGGCTCGTCACGGGACCCGCAAACAGACGTAAAATCGGGGTCAACATACAGCCGTAGACCGGGCAAGTACATTCGCCCGAGCACCTCGGCCCGCAAACGACCCGATGGAGGGACAGTGTGGAAAGTCGATTCCTGACGTTGACCGATGTGTCCGAAACCTTGAATGTCACACTGGCCCAAACGAAAGCGCTGGTGCGCAGCGGAGATTTGGCGGCTATCAAAATCGGTGGCCGAGGGGCCTGGCGGGTGGAGCGCACCGCGCTCGAGGAGTACATCCAGCGGATGTACTCACAGACCCGAGATTTCATCGCCAAGGAGCAGACCGTGTCTGCACCCTCGGGACTCGAGGAGGACTAGCCGCCTAGCGCCTCAGATCTGTCGAATCGCTGCCATCGCCCAGAACGGCACGGACTGGACTGCGCGAACTTCACTATTCCTACGCGGGGCGTCATCAGGGTGTTCGGCAAGGTCGCAGTGGTCCCGACCGACCCGGTCGATGGTCCCCTGAACCCACCATCCACCCGATAGTTGCACCCGCACCATCGTCCGATCACGACCCAGCGCCCGCAGCACCGACCGCAACCCGAATCTGCGTTGTGAGGCACCTTCTCGTTGATCTAGGAATCCGGAGAGGCCGGCGACGGACTGCACGGCTTGCAATGGCACCAACGCCGAGCGCCGACGTGCGGGGCCCTGGACAGTGCTGTCCAGCATCAGCCAGTCCTGACCCACATCAGCGATCGCCCCAGACACGGGTCCCAAACCCAGCACGCGAACCGTGACGTCCCGGCCGGTGTCCGCGACCAGGGCCTGGACCAGACTCGCCTGACCACGTTCAGAACGAGCGCGTTCGGCGATCTCGGACTCAAGGTCGGCGGCCTCCAGCCGAACCAGTTGCGCTTCAAGATCATCGAAAAGTCGACTCCATCGCATGCGCTTCAGTCTGCCAGCCAGCCCGTCGACCTGACCGGTGGCAGCGAAGACATCCAACTTGCCAAACAGTCGTCGATGACATCTAATAGTCGTCATCGAACGTAATTGAACGCAATTGAACGTACTCACCCCATCCTAGGAGGGCGTATGACCACAACAGCAGCACAGCCCATGGGGTCCAGCCGCGCAGTGGCACTCGGACTGGTGAGCAGCGCCGGCTTGGGCGGTTGCGCCATCACGGCCCTGATCAGCGCCCTGCCTGCCGTATCCCGCGCGGCATCTGCTCAGAGATTGCCCGTTGATCAGGGGCTGCTGCTGATCACTCAGGTCGCGATCGGTGCCGTGCTTTTGGCGCTGGGATGGATGTGTCTCATCGGGGCTTGTTCGCTCTGGCCGAGTGGGTCCAGCCAACGCAACCCACGGTCGTGGGCGCGCGCTCGTGCCCCGCGGATGGCGCCGTTGATGGGCTCCGTGTTACTGGCGGTGACGCTCAGCACGCCGGCCACTGCCGCCGAGCTTCCCATGTCGTCACCCGCGCCGGTCGCCAGCTCTGGGCTTGCACCCGGGGCCGGATCCACCGGCCCCTCAGGCACCGACACCGACAGCGAGCCGAAGGCACCGAACCAGGGTCACACTGCGGGGACCCCCGCCGTCCCACTGCCTGGTTGGCAGCCGACGCCACGATCCGATGCCGTGCAGGAATCGCCCAGTGAGGTGGTGGTGGTTCGCGGTGACAGCCTGTGGGCCATCGCAGCCAACCACCTTGGACCCGCGGCGACCGATGAGCAGATCGCTGCCGAGTGGCCACGCTGGTATGCAGCTAATCGCCTCACCATCGGCCCAGATCCGGACGTGATCCTGCCTGGGCACATCCTCACCCCACCTCGACCAACCACCCCATCCGTGCAATCGACCCCAACAGGAGAGCAACCGTGAGCGCCCAGCCCCTGTACGCCGAGCCGCAGATCGCGGTGCCCAGCACCGGACCGGCGTTGCAGGTCATGCCGATCCCGGCACTCGAGCCACCGCCGCTGTCCAGCCAAGAGTTGGCCGACCTTACCTCCCAAGAGCCTGTCGCCGAGTCGCGTTACCGCCAGGGCGCGTTGGATGTCGACTTCTCTTTCCACTGCGATGACCCCCTCTTCGCGCCGCAGCCGACCTCCAGCGCCCACCTGCCACCGGCACAGCAATGGTCAAGGCAGGCGTTGCGCGTGATGCTCGAGGTCATGGAGGGCACGCGTCCGGCGCGCCAACTCACCCGCTGGGTGAACCACCCGATTCAAGAGCGGCTCGCCCGCCGGGGCGTTGTTGCTCGCCAACGCAACAATCGTCACCCCCGCCCGAATCTGGTGCGCTCGGTCCACGTCTGCCACCCCAGCGATGGGGTCGCAGAAGTTGCCGCCTTGGTAGTGCACCAGGGACGGCACCGCGCTCTCGCGATGAGGTTGACGGGCGTGGACGGCCGCTGGCTCGTGACGGCCCTCGAAATCGGCTAAGGGCTCAGGCTCGCCTGCGCGCACGTCGACGCTCAGCCCGGTTGCCGGAGGGGCGTTGCCCTTGCGCGTCGTCGCTGCTGGGTTGGCTCGATCCATCAGCCGCAACACGCCGCTCGGTCACGGAGCCATCCTCGCTCGGAGCGGAGTACGTCAGTGCCGCTGAACCACGGGGGCGCAGCAACGGTCCGGCCGAACCTGCGGTCGCTGCCGCACCCGCCGCGCTCAAGGACGGCATACCCTCCTGGTCCACCTGCTCCTGCGCCGGCGCCTGCTTGATTTCGGCATTGAAGAGCAACCGCACAGACTCTTCCTTGATCGACTCCATCATGGCTGCGAAGAGTTGGTAGCCCTCTCGTTGGTACTCGACCAGGGGCTCGCGCTGAGCCATCGCACGCAGACCGATTCCCTCTTTCAAGTAGTCCATCTCGTAGAGGTGCTCGCGCCATTTGCGGTCCAGGACCTGCAGCACGACCCGCCGCTCGACATCGCGCATGACCTCTTCACCCACGCTCTGCTCACGCGCGTCGTATGCATGTTGTGCATCAGAGGTCAACTGTTCAAGAAGCACGGGGGGCGCTATGGCGCTCTCGCCGCCGACGGTGGAGGCAATGTCTGCCACCGTGACGCCCACCGGATAGACGAGACGAAGCTCCTGCCACAGCGAATCTAGATCCCAGTCGTCGGCAAAGCCGGTGTTGCTACGAACGTTGACATGATCACCAACTACATCATTGATGAACATCCTGATCTGCTCATGCAGGTCGGCCCCGTCGACAACTTGGCGACGCTCTTCATAGATCACTTCGCGCTGCCGGTTCAACACATCGTCGTACTTGAGAACGTTCTTGCGGGTCTCGAAGTGCTGAGCCTCGACTTGCGTCTGGGCCGAGGCAATGGAGCGCGAGACCATCTTGGATTCAAGTGGCGAATCGTCCTCCAGGTTGGCCATCTGCATCACACGGTCCACCACCGGCGCGTTGAACAAGCGCATGAGCTGGTCCTCCAGCGAGAGATAGAACCGGCTCTCCCCTGGGTCTCCTTGGCGTCCAGCCCGCCCACGGAGTTGGTTGTCGATCCGGCGAGACTCATGGCGCTCGGTGCCCAAAACGTAGAGGCCCCCGAGCTCAGTCACCTCATCGTGCTGTGCAGACACCGCTGTCTCAGCGCGCTGGATCGCGCTGTCCCAGGCCTCCTCGTATTCCTCAGGCGTCTCCTGGGGGTCGAGTCCACGCTGGCGAAGGTCAGCCACAGCCATGAACTCCGGGTTGCCACCAAGCATGATATCCGTCCCGCGGCCGGCCATGTTCGTAGCGACCGTCACCGCACTGAGCTGCCCGGCCTCGGCAACGATGGTGGCCTCGCGCGCATGGTTCTTGGCGTTCAACACC
>JBBSNC010000093.1:0-9973 GCA_038232855.1 Actinomycetales bacterium | reverse complement strand
TCTGAGCGCAAATCATCCGGCGCTGTCACGGTGGGCATGACGTCCTGGTGATCGAGCCCCTTCGCTTCCTCCTGGAACGAGGTAATCATCGACAACAGGATTCGCCCCTCCTGCACCGCATACACCCGTCGCGCGGAGAACGAGCGACCGTCTCGGAGCGTCTCGACCACAAACCGAATCGGTTGATTCGCATCACCCGGGCGTAAGAAGTATCCGTGCAGCGAGTGAATGTGTCGGGGCCCGTCGCCATCGTTGATGTCGGCGACGCTTCGGCCCGCGGCGATAACCGACTGGGCCAACACTTGCCCACCAAAGGCCCGGCCGTGGGGCATCGGTTGGCTGCGACCGACATACACACTGCCTTGGGAATCGCTGAGGTTTTCGGTTGTCCCGTCGGGTGAGGAGACGCGGATCGTGCTTGCACCCTCGCGGGTGAGGTCGAGCACATCGAGCAGGTCTTCAATCGGGTCGTCCAGAGAGCCAGTCACGCACCGCACTGTAGCGAGCGCGCAATCGGCGTGAGCAACTGCGGCTGGCAGGATGGCGTGCGTGCCCGCGACACCTGATGAGTCAACCTTGCCCTACAGTGTCGACATCCAGATCCGCTGGTCGGACATGGACGCCTACGGGCATGTCAACAACGTCGAGTTCTTGCGGCTGCTGGAGGACGCTCGGGTCTATGCCTTTCGCGACTGGTTTGGTCAGGATCGCTCACTGCTGAATGAGGGCATCTTGGTCGCGCGGCAGGAGATTGACTACCTCGCGCCGCTGACCTTCAACTACCGGCCTGCCAGGATCGAAGTGTGGTGCTCGCGGATCAGTGGGGCCTCCTTCGATGTGGGGTATGCCGTCAAGCAGCCGGACAGCGACGTCACGTATGCGTTGGCTGAGACGACCTTGGTGTCCTACGACCTGGTGGCCGAGAAACCCCGGAGGTTGAAAGATTCAGAGCGTGAAGCGCTGAGCGCGGTAACTGGTGACCCGCCTGCCATGCGCAGCCGTAGGGGGCATCAATGACGGGCCAGGGGACGAGTAGCTCAGCGGCAACGCCCCAGGCGGCTCCAGAACTGCGGTTTGCCGAGGTCGAGACGCTGCAGGATCTGAGTACGTACGTTGCTCGTGCGCGGACAATTGATGACCAAGGGGCCATCCGGCTGCAAGCGCAGGGGTCGGTGTTGGCGGCGTGGGTACAGGTGCTTCCGGGTCAGGGCATGCTGGGCAGCGGGCTGGTGCTGGGGCTTCGGGTGATGCGACTCGACGGGCCGCACGACCTCGATGTGACGGTGTCGCTGGCCGCCGTCTCGGATCGGCTGGCGAGGCGGCAGAGCACCGCGGATGTGAGCGCGTCGCTGCCGGTGCCTCCAATGACTGTGTCACCGCCTTGGGCCGGGATCAGCCCGCCGCGTGGTGGCTGGCAACCAGTCGGCCACATTGCCGACGATGCGTTGCTGCGAGCGGCCCGCGATGGAATCGAAACCGTGGCGCACGGCACTCCACCTGGAGCAGGTGCAGCGGCCGTGGCGACTCTGCGGGCGCGCATCTGGGGTCAGCCGCTACCTGTCGATGCAGACGGCACAGCCCAGGCTGACGTGACTGCTGGGGTAGGCCTAGCGGCATACGCTCTCGGTTTTGCCGTGTCCGGTCAGACCTCGACCGTACTGTCCAGCGGCCCGTGGAGTCGGATAGGCCTTCGCAACGGCGACATCCTCGCCCGCTAGCCGCACCCATCCACTCCTGTCGCTTGATAGGACCCCTGCCGCTTGACAGGACCCCTGTCGCGATCAACCACGGCAGGGGTCGACTAGCGCGGCAGTCGTCATAGGGCCGAGGGCATCAATGGGTACTGCGTTCGATCGCGGCAGACGCTTCGCCGAGTACCTCATCCGCTGACAGGCTCCACTCGGCTTGCGTCAGCCGCTCGATGACCCACGCCTTTTCCTCTTCGAACTTGCCGATCCCAGAGTTGATCAGATCCACGGCCTCTGTGGGGTCGATATCAGCAAAAATGAGGTCGTGATCCCAGTAGTACTCCGTGTCGAGGCCGTGTGAGAAGTGGAACTTATTGGTCGCGGACAGATATCCGTACACCCGAGAATCCGGACCGATGCAGACGACCCAATATGGGGCCTCGTCTGCGAATGTGGCTTTCATGATCCTCATTGGTTAACTCCGCTTCGCTAAGTATTCGATTCTGCGGACATCCACACCGCCCAGATCGGTGAAAGATCCGACACCAGGAGGATCAGACAGCACCGATGATTGTTGGCGGAGCCAAGCATCGGCTCGTAGTCGATCACCCATCGGCGCATGTATGTCGCGCGCCATCTCGTAGGTACGGTGCGTGGCATCCTTGACGGCGATAGATGCTTCGGTATGGAACTGGAGTTCAAAGGATGCGTCGAGACGGTCGGAGTGGACGATGCAATGGATGCCCTTGTAGGCGTTGTTGGGCACGTAGGAGTGCTGAGCGCTGCTGACCACCCAACCATTGTCGCCCAGGTCATTGACTACGGAATGCGCGGCAGCGATCAAATCCCCATCTCTCTCGACCACGACCGTGTATCGCAACACATCGGTCATCACGGCGGACCTCGCCTGCAACGATAGGGCTTCTGCTTTGCGGTCCAGTTTCGATGCTAGGGAGTCGGGTGACTTGATCCGGTGTTCCAGACCGTGGGCCCGTGCGTGCTCGGGGAGGGCCGCCAAGAAGTCGGACGTGACCCGAGGCTCAGCGGCACGCGCGTCGTCAATGAGCGGCAGCACCGCGTCGACCACATTGGGCGCGTACTTGGGGCGCAGCGCATCGGGGTCGAAGTCGGCTTCCCAGGCGATCGATGGGATGTCCGCTGGCCTAGCCGCAGCGACGTGGCTAGGACCGGTTGCCGAGGCGTCGGCCTCGTTGTGCAGCCGGATCAGTGACGATGGCGGGGTCTGATGTGGAAGGTGTTGAGTGGCCCCGAATGCGGGGGCAGTCCTCGGCCCGAAGTGATTCGTGAGGGTGGACGAATGATGATCTAACAGCGACGTGAGACGCCCCCCGGCTCCTAACATCGCCGCGCTTGATCGAGCGTGAATGACCGGCACGAGCGCAGCTGGAGTGAATCGCAACCCGCCCGGAAGATGAGGTGATCCCAGAGCGCCCCGCATGGCAGCGCGTGGTGCGGCATACCCGCCACCCGTCGCGGCTGTGGCGATGGCATCAGGGATGAAGCTGCCTGCGGTGTACCAGCCGTCGTTACGCCACGTGCCCCACCCCACGGCGCTCTGCGCGACCCCACCGAGACGGTAGGCGGAAGCCTGCTTCTCGGCAATGCTGGTGGTGAAGAGGCCCGGAGTGCTGAAGAGTGTGAGAGCGTCCGTGCCGAGGAGGGTCATCCCGGACCTAGCGGCTTCGGTCCTGCCGTCCGTCGTCAGCCCAGCCAGATCGGCGCCAAAGACAAGACCACCAATGAGGGTGTCAACGGCACCGTCATGCATCCGCTCGGTCTTGACGGTGAAATCGCCCTCAGTCCACATGGCAGGACGCCCCCACGGCGCCTGCCCGGTCCGAGATAGGTGTTCGTACTCTCCGGCGGTGCGGCCGTTGATGTATTGACTCTTGATGTCCGCTTCCCCATTGAGGTGATAGTGCGGTGCGCCCCAGAGATCGCCAATCGTGTCGCCGCATTCGTTATCTGCACGGTCTTTTGCTGCCCACAGCCACGTAATCCGCTGGTTAAGGGACTCCTCAGCATGGAGCAGTTTGACGCTTTCTTCGGCCCAGATATCTGAGAGGTTGTCGAGCCGACCGTTGCGCGAATTCTCGTACTCAATCGCTTCGCGGTGTTCATGAAACGCAAGGATGTCGAGCAACAGGTTGGTGCGCTGGGCATCTAGCTCGCTCAACCGATCGGCATACGTTCCCAGCGCCTGTTCGGCTTTTTCGGCCTTATCGATGAGGTCAAGCGCATCGTCCGCAGGAGGGGTCATTGCGGTTATTACCTGCTCTTGCTCGGGGGCGTTGTAGGCGCCAGCCATCCGCCACCAATCGACCTGCACTGCGGCGGCAGTGGCGTGTACCCCCCGCATGACGGAGGTCAGCCTCACTGCCGCGGATCGAACGGCCGACGGGTCGTCAAAGACGGAAAGTCCAGAGAGCGCCAACCCCGATGCTGGAGATATCCACAGGGACCCCATCCCCCTGATCTTGTGCACACTTGCGAAGGCTTCCGCCGGCGTGTCGGCCTTCGAAAGCGAACTTGTGCGCTATTGGGATGGGGGGGGGATGACGTCAAGGCGAGTGCTGGGGGGTGTCGCTCGCCGCGAAGGTCACGGGGTTCGGCGAGACACGGAGGTATCGGGGTGGATGGCTACGAAGACCGAATAGGGCTGCGCCTCGGGCTCGCGAGGCCGATCGTGCATCTCTTTGAGCAGGTCATGCAGCCGGTGGGTGAAGTCCTCGAGGTCGGCAGCTGACAGCCGCAGCCCCAGCCGTGTCATCTGCATCTGCTCCTCCGGCATGTCCTTGATCTCATGGAGGAAGGCGTCGAGCATCGAGTGGACGCCGACAGGCGTGTCGACGTACCAGGACTTTCCGGTGGCACGGTAGGGGATCTCGCGCGCCCCGCGAGCTCCCCGCCTAGGCTCGCCGGCTGCCAAGAACCCGGTGTCAACCAACGTCCGCACATGGTGCAGCACCGATGCTGGGGGTTTGCCGAGCGTGTCTGCGATCTCTTTGTTGGTCAACGCCTCGTCGAGGGTCATCCGCAGGATGCGCAGTCGCAACCCCGATGCCAGCGCCTTCGCTTCTGCGTCGGTCGCGTTGCGATAGCTCTGCGGGGCCTCGTCCGCTGCGGCCCCAGACGGGCGCTGGGGTGACGCGGGGGAGGGCATGCGGACGAGTCTACCGAGCGCAGGACAACTGATTGACAAATCCCAATCACTAATCGCACAGTAGCCACATGACAACCCTGAGCCGCTCGCTGTGGCATCACCGGGACTTCCGCCTGATCTGGGCTGGCGACACTGTCAGCGTTTTCGGTATGCAGTTAGTGGGCCTGGCGATACCGATCATGGCGGTGCAACTCCTCGAGGCCACGCCGTTCCAGATGGGGCTGCTCGGCGCGCTCCAGATGCTTGCGTTCCTGCTGATCTCGCTGCCGGCCGGTGCCTGGGTCGACCGCTGGAGCAAGAAACGAGTCATTGTGCTCGGGGATCTCAGCCGGGCCGCGGTGCTGCTCATGCTGCCGCTGGCATGGCTCGGGGGTGTGCTTGCTATGTGGCAGATGTATGTCGTCGCGCTCCTGAGCGGCGCGATCACCGTATTTTTCGACGTCGCTAACCAGTCGTATCTGCCCGAGATCGTGGACAACGATCAGATAGCAGACGGAAACGGCAAGCTCAGCGCAAGTCAGCAGACCGCGGGCGTTGTGGGTCCCGCCGCTGGAGCCGCGTTGATTCGTGCGATTGGATCGCCCTTGGCGATCGCAGTCACCTCGTTGTGCATGGCCGCGTCGTCGCTGCTCGTCAGCCAGGTTGAGCACGAGGAAACCCCGGCACCTCGCGAAGACCGGCGCCCCATGCGTCTGGAGATCGCCGAAGGGATGTCGTTCGTCGTCCGCCACCCGCTACTCGTGCGGATCACCGCATGCACTGGGCTGAGCAACTTCGCCGCTGGCTTCGGCGATGCGCTCTTCATCATCTTTGTGCTGCGGACTCTGGACTTGAACGAAACCACGCTCGGGATCATCTTCTCCGTCGGTGCCATCGGTGGCTTACTGGGCGCGGTCAGCGCCACTCGGTTTGCCCGCTGGGTAGGGGAAGGCAGGTCGATCCCACTGGCGGCGTTACTCATTCCCATCGCCGGAGTCACGACACCGCTGGCGGTCATCACACCGCCCATCCCAACCCTCATCATCGGCGGACTGATCATTTCGTGGGCCGTCGTGGTCTACAACATCGTGCAGGTCAGCTTTCGCCAGCGGCTGTGTCCCAAGCCCTTGCTCGGTCGGATGAACGCCTCGATCCGCTTTCTCGTATGGGGTCCGATCCCGCTCGGCGCGTTGGCCGGGGGAGGTCTTGGCACGCTGATCGGGGTCGTGCCGGCGCTGTGGGTCGGCGTCGGATTGATGGCGCTGGCTGCCCTGCCGGTCGTGTTCAGCCCACTGCTGAGGATGGGAGATCTCCCGCGTGAACTGGATGCCCTGGCCGGCGGGGCCTGAATGCGCCATGCTGACCTCGTGAGATGCCCTGTGTCTACCCCTGGCGGTTTAGGCCGCTTCTCGGGTGGTTTGTGCGAGTACGTCTTGGAGGGCTCGGTGTTGGTTGGGGTCGTAGCGGGAGTCGCCGGCAAAGTCACGCAGTGCGTCGCGGAGTTGCTTGTTGGCGCCCCAACGGAACGTGACGGGGCGGAAACAGGCGGCCTTGACCCTGCCGGACTGCTGTGTCGAGGGTGCGATGACCAGCACCGTCAGCTCGGCCTGGAGCAGGGACTCGACGACCGGGCCGTCGTTGCCTTCGATGCCGACCTCGTCCACCCCGGCTTTGAGCAGGCGGCGCACCAAGGTCTTCAGGCCCGAAGCGTCGTGGACAACGAAGAACCGTTCAACCACGGCGCCCTCGGGATCGATGATGCAGATGGCGTGGTCGATGCTAGCCCAGTCGATAACAGCACAAACTGGCGCTTGGCTGGCTTCAGGGGTGACACTCATGATTGTTTCCTCGCTGTTCGAGCAGTGAGAGAACACCCGGTGGTCCCGGGACCCCGCAGCCGGTCGCTCGCTGATCGGCGCTCGATGGCGCACAGCCCTGTAGCCAGTGTGGGTGTCCTGGGACACCGGACCTCGCAGAACTCATGCTGGACCTCGAAGGTCGAGAACCAGTGGAGATGGCCCGGTGGGGACCAGGGTTGCATGGGCAATCCATGTGGAACTACCGACAAGAGGACGGTGCACCAGTGAGGATCACCGACACCAGCGACCTGTGGTGGAAGAACGCGGTCATCTACAGCCTCGACATCGAGACCTACGACGACGCCAACGGCGACGGGGTCGGCGACCTGGCCGGGCTCGCCCGCCGGATCGACTACCTGGCCGAGCTCGGGATCACCTGTCTGTGGCTGATGCCGTTCTACCCCAGCCCGGACCGCGACGACGGTTACGACGTCAAGGACTTCTACGGGGTGGACCCACGGCTGGGCAACCACGGCGAGCTCGTAGAGGTGCTGCGCACCGCGCACGACCGGGGGATCCGAGTGATCGCCGACCTTATCGTCAACCACACCTCTGACCAGCACCCGTGGTTCAAGTCGGCCCGCCGCAGCGTCGACAGCCCCTACCGTGACTTCTACGTGTGGCGCGACACCGAGCCGCCGGACACCTCGGACCAGGTCGTCTTTCCTGACCAGGAGGACTCGATCTGGGAGTTCGACGAGCGTACCGAGAAGTGGTACCTGCACCACTTCTACAAGCACCAGCCCGACCTCAACGTCGCCAACCCGAAGGTGCGCGACGAGATCATGCGGGTCATCGGCTTCTGGCTGGAGCTGGGGGTCGATGGCTTCCGGGTCGATGCCGTGCCGTTCTTCCTGGACGACGTGGAGAGCAAGAATGCCGAGGACCTGGCCGGCGACCCCCACGACCTGCTCCGCAAGATCCGGGCGTTCCTGTCGCGTCGCAACGGCAGCGCGGTGATGCTCGGTGAGGTCAACGTCCCGCACCAGCAGCAGCTTCAGTACTTCGGAGGGGACCGAGGCGGCGAGCTCGACATGATGTTCGACTTCATCACCATGCAGGCCACCTATCTGTCGATGGCCAGAGGTGATGCCCGGCCGCTGGCCAAGGCACTGACCGAGCGTCCGGCGATCCTGGAGACCTGCCAGTGGGCGACGTTCCTGCGCAACCACGACGAGCTGACGCTCGACAAGCTCACCGACGCCGAGCGGCAGGAGGTCTTCGCCGCATTCGGCCCCGAAGAGCAGATGCAGGTGTACGACCGTGGCCTGAAACGGCGGCTGCCGCCCATGCTGGGTGGCGACCCCCGCCGGGTGCAGATGGCCTACAGCCTGCTGTTCTCGCTGCCCGGCACGCCGACGCTCTACTACGGCGAGGAGATCGGGATGGGGGAGGACCTGCAGGCCGAGGGCCGGATGGCGGTCCGCACGCCGATGCAGTGGAGTGACACCAAGAACGGCGGCTTCTCGACCGCCGCCTCGCGCAAGCTGATCCAGCGGGTCGTGCCCGACGGTTATGCGCCCGAGCACGTCAACGTGGCCGACCAGCGCAACGACCCCGACTCGTTGTGGTCCTTCATCCGATCGCTCATCGCGGCCTACCGACAGTGCCCCGAGCTGGGCTGGGGCCAACCGAGCATCATCGACCAGCCGCACCGCCAGGTACTCGCGCAGCGCTGTGAGATCGAGGAGTCCGCGGTCATCACGGTACACAATCTCGGTGCCGAGCCGGTCAGCCTCGATGTGCCGGTCGACGGCCGACGAGCCGACCAGGAGCTGAGGGTCGACGACGTCCTCGGCCGCGAGCCTGTCAAGGCGCAGGACGGAGCCGTCCAGGTCAGCCTGGAGGGCTACGGAATCCGGTGGCTGAGGGTGAGCTACGGCGCGGATCAGAGGCTGGCCTGAGCGAGGGCGTCTGTGATTTACCGCACGCCGCCGTGACGGTCTGATCACTGCGTGCTGGCTCCGACGGCCGCGACCACGATCTCGGCGAACCGGTGGCCGAAGCCCCCCCCACGCCTGCGCCATCTGCGGCTCCCGGTCCTCGATCTCCTGGGCAGCCGCGACCATGTCGACACCGTCTTCCCGAAGCCGCACTGCCGACGGCTGCTCGACGGTCCAGCTGCGGGGATCTCCCCCGTGAACTGGACGCCCTGGCCGACGGGGCCTGAGTGCGCCATGCTGTGCCGGTGAGCGAACGCAACGTCCTTGGCGGCGAACTTCAACCGTGCGGCACCGACCCGATGACGGGGTTCTTTCGGGACGGATGCTGCAACACCGGGCCGCAAGACCGCGGCAGCCACACGATCTGTGCCGTGGTCACGGCCGAGTTCCTGAACCACCAGCGCAGCATCGGCAACGACCTGACGACGCCGATGCCGCACTATCAGTTCCCGGGCTTGCAGCCAGGGGACCGTTGGTGCGTCACGGCCCAGAACTGGGCTCGCGCCTATGCCGACGGCGCTGCCGCGCCCGTGGTCCTCGCCTCGACCAACGAGGCGGTGTTACAGATCGTCCCACTGCAGGCGCTGCGCGATTACGAGGTCGACGTGCCGGCCGACCCGGGGTCGCTGGATGCTTAGCCGGAGGCTGGCTCACACCATAGGGTGACCATGCGGGCGAATCGTCGGCTAATATCGCCAGGCGCTGCATAGTCGGCGGAAATGTAGGACGGCTCCGGGAACATCAATGGTGAACTCGTATGAAGACTGCGGCTCGACAGAGACGACCCAACCCGCCCAGTCGCTCCACGTCGCGCCGTCAGTCCACCGCCCAGAGGGATTCCAAGGAGCCGCGAGTAGATTCAGTGAGTTCAAATCGGTTTCTTGAAACAGCGTGCCGCATTTGCGTCATAGTGCAGGCTTTGAATAATCGCTTCTGCTGTCAATCGAATCGATTGAACACTCGAAAACAATTGCGTCAAAGCAACGAAACTGGTGCTTAGCGGTTCTCAGTGAATTTGATCCAGACTGTGCTATCTCTGCGGAGGCAGTTGTCGACCAATGGGTGTGAGACAAGCAACACCTCTGCTTGGTCCGGCAGCCGCACGGGCTCCGCGCCAAGGTTCGACAGTACGCCAATGGTCGCACCGTCGGGCCCGGTGTTGGTGAACGCAATCACATCCTCGCTGTAGCCGCCGAGCCACTCCAGGGTGCCCACCCCCAGGTCGTGCTCGCGCCGCAATCTCAACACCGTGCGATACAACTCCAGCGTCGAGCCGACCACGCCCTCTTGACGGTCCACTGCGAAGGCGCCATAGATCTC
>JBBSNC010000092.1:0-10024 GCA_038232855.1 Actinomycetales bacterium | reverse complement strand
TCCCACCCGGGTCGCGTCCGTGCCACGGACCCCATCGGAATAGTCGTTGGCGTAGTTGACGCCGACTTGAAGCGAGACGGCCACCACCAAAGCGAGCAGACCCATACCGAAGTTGGCGCTGCCCTGAGCGAAGGCTGCGCCGGTGCCGACACTGACCGGGGCCAGGGCAGCGGGGAGTGTGCGGAGTCGCGCGCCGGCGACCCACTGTGAGACATCAGCCATCGAGCTAGATGCCCCGCAAGAAGTCTGGGTCGTCGTCCGGGCCGCGCGGACCGAGTTGTGGGCCGCCGCCTTCACGCCGTCCCTTGGGGCGGCCAGCAAAGATCCAGGCCAGACCGCCGGCCGGGGTAAACAGCAGCGCCATCACAACCCACGCTAACTTGGGCAGATTGCGCACTTTGTCGTCTTCGGTTCGTACGACGTCAACGACGCAGTAGACGGTGAACGCCAACAGCGCGATAGCGAGCAGGATGCGTAGCACTCAGGTCCTTCGAAGCGAGAAGCGGTAGGGCCTATATTCTGTCATCTTCCTGAACGAACGCTGCTTGGACTGCCCTCTCGTTCACCTTTCCGCCAGGGCCCAACGGCAATTGCTGAGTCAACAGCACATTCTGTGGCAGGGCGTACGAGGCAAGGGCTCCGCGCAGGTGGGCCCGGACCCACTCGGTCGGGGCGCAGAGCAGGTCGGCATCGGCTGGTGCCTCGGCGCTCGATCGCGGCACGACCATCGCCACGACGCGGGTGCCCCACTGTGCGTCGGCCACTCCGACCACGCTCGCCGCTGCGACAGCATCGAGTGTGGTGAGGGCTGCGCTCACGGCATCCGGGTGAACCTTGTGACCGCCGGTGTTGATCACCCGATCGGTCCGTCCCAGGATGCTCCAGCGCCCCGTGGCTGGGTCATAGCGACCGACATCGGCGGTACGAAACCGCTGCTGCCCTGCCCCGGTGACGAAAGCGAGGCTGTTGAGGTCCGGGCGATCGACATACTCGGTGGCCAGGATGGTCCCGGAGATAATGAGTCGACCCGGCCTGCTGTAGTTCGGGTCATCGGCAGCACCTTCGACACGGACCGTGACTCCATCCAGTGGCAGGCCGTCGTAGATGCACCCGCCGCTTGTTTCGGTCATGCCATAGGTGTGCGTCCATCGCACACCGTGCTCAGTCAGCGCTACGCCTTCGCGTGCAGGTAGCGCCGCCCCGCCGATCAGCACTCGGTCGAACCTCGCGAGCGCCGTCAGCCCCTCCTCGGCGGCGAGCAACCGATGGACCTGGGTGGGGACCAAGGCCACATAGCAGGAGATATCGGTGCGCAAGCGTGCCGTCGCAGCCGCGAAACTCTCGCTGCTGAAACCTCCCTTAGCCGGTAGGTGCACCGGGCGGATGCCGGAGCGCACCGAACGGACCCAGACTTGTAGGCCGCCGATGTGCTGCGCCGAGAGGGCCGCTAGCCACTGACCCTGACCCCCGAGACGCTCTGCCGTGGCATCGGCGGAGGCCAGCAACGCCCGCGTCGAAACGCGGACCCGCTTGGGCGCACCCGTCGAGCCTGACGTCGGGAGGATGGCGTCGCGCTGCTCCTGCAAGGCGCTGCTGACAACGGCCCATGGATCATCGGGAAGAGACTGGCTCAGATCGAGTGCGACCATGCACTAACTGCCCGATGTTGACTGGGGAGGGGCAAGATCAGCCCTATTGCTGAAGGCTGTTGGCGTCGACGTACCACTCGTCATCGACCTTCTTCAGGCCGATCGAGGCGTCCCCGAATCCCTGTGCGAACAGCTCCGAGAAGTTGTCCTTGTCCACCGTGGCGGTATCGCCGTCAACATCGGCACCGTTGATTTCGATCAAGTCGATGATCGCCGCTTCGTCCTCACTGATGAGTCCCTCGAGCTCCGGGACGAGGATCTGCGCGCACACCTTGAGGTTCTCCTTAGAGTCCTTCATGGGAGTGCTGCCATCGAAGTCCAGCAATAGCTCGCAGATCGCCGGGTCGGCGTTTGCCATCGCAACGAAGAACTCCTCGGTGCGACCCGCTGCAGCCTTGCCCTCTTTGCCGCCTTCGGGCTTGCCGCCACCGGCGGGCTCCTCGGTGGCCGCAGACGTGTCCTCAGTCGGCTCTTCCGTGGTCTCTTCAACGGTTTCGGTGACCTCGGCCGTGTCCTCGGTGGGCTCTTCAGTCGCTTCGCTGCTCGACTCGGCTGCTGGTTCTTCCACGCTGGGCTCGTCGTCGGATCCACAAGCAGCAAGCAAGAGGACTGGCACCGCCAGGGTGGTCACAAGTGCGCGTCGCATGGCAAAAACCTCTTCAGAGTTGGATGTCTATGGCCGTCCGCACCCACGGTACAGGCGCGATGCCGGTATGACGACAAGTCGCCGCGAGGGGGTTCCCTCTCTGTTTGTCGAGGTCGTCTGTCTAGAAATACCAGGGGTATGCCGACCAGTTCGGCTCCCGCTTGTCCAGGAAGGCATCTCGCCCTTCGACCGCCTCATCAGTCATGTATGCCAACCGGGTGGCCTCTCCGGCGAACACCTGTTGGCCGACAAGGCCGTCATCAACGAGGTTGAAGGCAAACTTCAACATTCGCTGGGCCGTTGGCGATTTGCTGAGCACTTCCGCCGCGACGCCCAAAGCTTCCCGTTCCAGGTCTGCGTGGTCAGCAACGATGTTCACCGCGCCCATTCGTTGCATGGCTTCGGCGTCATACGTGCGGCCGAGAAAGAAGATCTCTCGCGCATTCTTTTGACCGACCATTCGAGCCAGGTATGCCGACCCATATCCGGCGTCGAAACTGCCCACATCGGCGTCGGTTTGCTTGAAGCGAGCATGTTGTCGAGATGCGATGCTCAGATCGCAGACCACATGCAACGAGTGACCGCCGCCAGCCGCCCAGCCATTCACCACAGCCACCACGACCTTGGGCATCGTGCGGATCAGTCGCTGTACTTCCAAGATGTGCAGCCGACCTCCGGCTGCCTTCACTCGTGCGGCATCGACCGTCTCAGCGCCCTCACCCTCGGCATACTGATATCCCGAGCGCCCCCGGATCCGCTGGTCACCCCCAGAGCAGAACGCGTGCCCGCCATCCTTCGGGCTGGGGCCATTGCCGGTCAGCAGGATGACCCCGACATCAGGTGACATCCGCGCATGGTCGAGGGCGCGATACAACTCATCCACCGTGTGTGGCCGAAAGGCGTTGCGCACGTGTGGCCGGTCGAAAGCGATCCGCACGCACCCCAGACCGCGTGCCCGGTGGTAGGTGATGTCGGTGAACTCGAATTCAGGCACGACCTCCCAGGCCCCCGGATCGAAGGCGTCGGCATTGCCTATGTCGGTACTGCTGTCATCACTGGTGTCTTCGCCCACGAGAGTCGAGAATAGGCCCATGAGTCTGAAGTGGTACACGCTTGTCATCGACTGTCATGACGTGGCGGCTCAAGCCCGCTGGTGGGCCGCAGCGATGGACTGGCAGATCGTCTACGAAGCCGACGACGAGGTCGTCATCATTCCTGGGTGGGTGGATCCGCAGAACGTCGGCGATATCCCGTGGGAGCAACAGGGGCCAGGGATGGTGTTCGTGCCCGTGAGGGAGGCTAAAACCTTGAAGAACCGGTTGCATATCGACCTCGCTCCGCACACCAGCCAGGATCGGGAGGCTGAGATCCAGCGCCTGCTGGAGGCGGGGGCAACCCGGGTCGAGGTAGGGCAGGACACCGAGGATGTCACCTGGACCGTGCTCGCCGACCCCGAAGGCAACGAATTCTGCGTTCTGTCCGCACGTGACTAGTCCTACCGGTCCGGATTTTGCCGAACTGCGGGCCAACGCACACGTGGTTCAGATCCCGCTGCGAGTGCCGTTCCGGGGTGTCCGCCAACGACAGGTCATGCTGTTCCAGGGGCCCCATGGGTGGGTTGAGTTCGCGCCTTTTGTCGAGTATGCGGACGCTGAGGCCGCGGTGTGGCTTACGGCTGCCATCGAAGCAGGTTGGGCAGCGCCGCCGGATCCGGTTCGCGACACGGTGCCGGTCAACGCGACCGTACCTGCGGTCGCGGCTGGTGACGTGGACGGTGTGCTGTCGCGATTCTCCGGATGCCACACCGCAAAGGTCAAGGTGGCCCAGCGAGGGCAACATCTCAGCGATGACATTGATCGAGTCGCCGCAGTGCGCGCCCATCTCGGGCAAAGCGGGAGAGTCCGCGTCGATGCCAACGGCGGGTGGGATCTGCAGCAAGCGCGCACCGCGCTGGGTGCCCTGTCGGCTTACGACCTGGAGTATGCCGAGCAGCCGGTCGCGCAGGTTGAAGACTTGGCCCGGCTGCGTGTGCAGCTTGCTACTGATCAGATCGATGTGCCGATTGCCGCAGATGAGTCGATCCGACGGGCACGGGATCCGCTGCTGGTGGCCCGGTTGGAGGCGGCCGACATCATCGTGATCAAGGTGGCACCCCTTGGCGGTGCAACGGCGGCGTTGCGGGTCGTGGCCGAGTGCGGGCTGCCCGCAGTGGTGTCTTCGGCGCTGGACACCTCGGTGGGGATGGCTGCCGGGTTTGTCCTCGCGGCCGCCCTGCCCAGCCTGGATCACGCGTGCGGCTTGGGCACCGTCGCCTTGCTCGATGGCGACGTGTCGCAGTATTCGATGCTGCCGAGCGGCGGGGTTGTGACGCAGGACCGGGCCGTCCGGGCACGTGGGTCGGTGAGTCCGGAACTGTTAGAGAGGTATCGGGCCGATGAGGCAACGTCACGCTGGTGGGTTGACCGGCTGAAGCGGTGTCTGCGATTTACGTAGCGGAAACATCGGGAACGTGGTCGAAACATGGCCGCCCCGATGCGGTAACACCGCGATCGCAGACTGCTTTCACCGGTGCGCCAGGTGAAGGTGCGCCCCTGAACATTCTGGAGAAGACCATGGAGCTGACTGCAGGCGATGTCTGGGTGATGGTGTCATCGGCGCTGGTGCTGTTGATGACGCCCGGCCTCGCGTTCTTCTACGGCGGGCTGACGCGCGCCAAGGCATCACTGAACATGATGATGATGAGCTTTGTGTCCATCGGCATGGTGGGTGTCATCTGGGTGCTGTGGGGCTACTCGATGAGCGGCGGTGAGTCCGAGCTTGGCGGTGTGTTCGGCAGCCCCTTCACCTCCTTCGGTCTGGCCGACCTCGTCGGGACGAGTGACCTGATCGGGGCTGGCTTCGGGGCCACCTTCGCGATCATCACGGTGGCCCTCATCAGTGGCGCGGTGGCCGACCGCACCAAGTTCGGTGCCTGGACGGTCTTTGTGCCGATCTGGGTGACGCTCGTCTACTGCCCGTTGGCCTACATGGTTTGGGGTGGCGGCCTGCTCAGTGCCGACGGACGGATCGGTCAGACGTTTGGGGTTGCGATTGACTATGCCGGCGGCACGGTGGTCCACATCAATGCTGGACTCGCCGCCCTCGTGCTGGTCTACATCATCGGCCAGCGCGCCGGCTTCGGGAAGATGGGCTTCCACAAGCCGCACAACGTGCCGTTGGTCATGTTGGGGGCTGCGCTGCTGTGGTTCGGCTGGTTCGGCTTTAACGGCGGCGCTGCAAGCACCAGCGAAGAGGCCGGCCTGATCTGGGTCAACACGATGGTTGCCCCAGCAGCGGCAATGCTGGGCTGGCTGTTCGTGGAGCGGGTTCGCGACGGACGACCTACCTCGGTCGGGGCGGCTTCGGGTGTGGTTGCTGGTCTGGTGGCGATCACCCCGGCGTGTGCCAACCTCAGCCCGGTTGGCTCGATCGCCCTCGGCGTTGTGGCCGGAGCGGCCTCCGCCCTGGCGATCGGTCTGAAATACAAGTTCGGGTATGACGACGCACTCGATGTCGTCGGAGTCCACCTCGTTGCCGGACTCATCGGCACCGTCGGCATCGGCTTCCTGATGTTGCCGATCGATGGCGAGGGTGGCGGCCTTTTCTATGGCGGCGGCTTCGATCAGTTGGCCGCTCAGGTCGTCGCGGCGGGTTTCACGATGCTCTTCACTGGCATCCTGACGTTGGTCATCGGGATGGCCATCGCCAAGACCATCGGATTCCGGATCTCATTGGAGGATGAGGAGCGCGGCGTTGATCTCTGCGCGCACGGTGAGTCGGCATACGAGTTCGACTCGGTTAACCCGGCTGCCGCCGCGATCGGCGTTCCCCCAGCCGAGAGTGAGAAAGAGTCGGTGCGCGTCTGAGCCGCACTGAGCACTGAACGCAGCAGTGGGCGCCGCACCCTGTGACATCCTGGCGCCCACTGCTGTCGTGACGTTTACCTCGCCGAGGCGATACCCTGTGCA
Source organism: Actinomycetales bacterium (assembly GCA_038232855.1). GTDB lineage: Bacteria > Actinomycetota > Actinomycetes > Actinomycetales > Dermatophilaceae > Ornithinicoccus. The sequence goes on along the minus strand of JBBSNC010000092.1, from coordinate 3,722 downwards.
GATCACCCGCCGTTCGAACGCGCGCCACTGTGCGCGCGGAAGTTCTCTCGGCGCCCCACAACACGACAGAGGTGCAGCAGTGCCCACGGGCAAGGTCAGGTTCTATAACGAGGACAAGGGTTTCGGCTTCCTCGCCAGCGACGAGGGTGAGGACGTGTATGTCCACGCCAGCGCGCTTCCGCGTGGCGTTGAGGGCCTCCAGCGTGGCACTCGGGTCGAGTTCGATATTGCCCAGGGCCGTCGCGGTGATCAGGCGCTGAGCGTGCGGTTGCTCGAGCCAGCCCCCTCGGTCGCCAAGACCATGGCTATTCGCGATCGCAAGCCGGCCGATGAGATGGCTGTCGTTGTCGAGGACCTGATTGCTGTGCTCGACCACGCGGGTAACTCGTTGCGACGTGGGCACTACCCGGACGCCAAGGTTTCTGGCGCCCTGTCCAAGACCTTGCGCGCTGTCGCCGAGCAATTCGAGGCTGGGAACTAGCCGGTGGCACCCTCGAAGGCGGATGCCACCCTCAGCGGTGCGGTTGAGGTGGCGCGGGATGCCGCAATCGACGTTGCTGAGAATGCCGCCGTCGGCGAGCATCTTGGGGTCGAGATGGAGGGTCAGCGCCTAGCCACCCATTACTTTGCCTGCCAGAGCCCAGGATATCCCGGTTGGCGATGGGCGATCACGCTGACTCGGCCCCCCCGTGGGCGCACCCCCACCGTCTGCGAGACACACCTGCTGCCCGGGCACGGCGCCATGACTTCGCCCGCTTGGGTGCCGTATGTCGAACGGTTGGCTCCCGGCGACATCGGTCCTGGGGACCGCACCCCGTTTCTGACCGACGACCCGATGCTCGTCGCCGGCTTCGAAGCGACCGGGGATGAGGACGTCGATCAGGTGGGGTTTGTCGAGTTGGGGCTCGGGCGCCCACGGGTGCTCTCCGGGGAAGGCCGAGAGCGCGCAGCCGAGCGGTGGTATGCCGGCAAGCATGGGCCTTCAGCCGAGGTCGCCAAGACAGCACCTGCACAGTGCGCGACGTGTGGTTTCTTCGTGCCGATGGCCGGGGCTTTGCGGTCGATGTTTGGAGTGTGTGCGGGGGAGTGGTCGCCCAGTGATGGGTGGGTGGTCAGCCTTGACCACGGCTGTGGGGCGCACAGTGAAGTCGACGTCGAGGAGCGGCCTGCGCCGAGTGTCGAGGCTCCCGTGCTCGATGACCTCGCCGTCGATCTCGTGCAACGCTGAGCCGAGCGACGGCATACCCTCATCACCTCGCGGGACCTACGCTTCTGAAGCGTTGCCCCGTCCTCGAGCGACATACGCGTGACCGATCAGCCCCACCACCAAAGCCGCAACGGGCACCCATGGCCACCAGGCTCGGTCGCCCTCGTGGAGGGCTGGCACCACCCAGATGACGATGAGCGCGATAACCCACGCGGCGAGGCCGCATCGCACCACGAACAGTGAACGGACTGGCAGCGTGATCGGCACGATGCCCTTCTCCGCTTGGACCATGAAGCCACTGTAGACACTCACCCCACCTCACCTTCCCCAGCCATACTTTTCCCCCCGGTCCCCCCACGCCCGTCCCCCTTCCCCAGTGCGCCCGTCCCCCTTCCCCAGTGCGCACAAGTTCGATCGCGAAGGCGACACGCCGAAGAAAGACCTTCGGAAGCGAACTTGTGCGCGAATGGGAGATCTGGCGGGAATAGTTAGCCAGGCTAACGAGTTTGCCGAGGTATGCCGTCCGATCCAGACTCCTCGCACACGCATGTCCCCTCGCCTGGGGTGGCCGGGTTGGCCCACGATCTGCGCCTGGCCTGTATGCGGATCTCTCGGAGGGTGCGCTTTGAGTCACCGAGCGAGGTCGGGCCACACCACTTCAGCGTCCTCGCCCGACTGGCGAGCAACCCGCAGCCACTTGGCGACCTCGCAGAACTGGAGCGAGTCCGGGCGCCCAGTATGAGCAAGACCGTGGCTGGGTTAGTGGATCTAGGCCTCGTGCAACGTGACCCAGACCCCACCGACGGGCGGGTGGTCGTGATATCGCTGACAGACTGGGGGCGCAACACACTGAGCACAGAAAGAGCCCAACGTGATGTCTGGATGGCGACTCGTCTCGAAGGTCTGACCCCACACGAGAAGGCGGTGCTGCGCGAGGCCACCGCGCTTTTGGAGCGGGTGGTCAGTCAGTGAGCGCCATGTTCGCCGCGCTTTCAGGTCGCAACTACCGCATCTATGCCGCCGGGGCCCTGATTTCCAACATCGGGACCTGGATGGGCCGGGTGGCTCAAGACTGGGTCGTGCTGACCGAGCTGACCGACAATTCGGCTCAAGCGCTCGGCGTGGTGATCGGTTTGCAATTTCTGCCGATGCTGCTGTTCGCGCCGATCGGGGGTGCGCTGTCGGACAGGTTCGCCAAGCGGCGGATCATGCTGGTGTCTCAAACGGTGATGGCGCTTTCGGCGCTGCTGATGGGGGTCATGGTCATCGGAGGCAGCATGGATCTGTGGCATATGTATGTGCTGGCGTTCATCCAAGGGGTAGCGGCCGCCTTCGATGCTCCGGCCAGGCAGGCTTTCGTCTCGGAATTGGTGCCTCCGGAGCGGCTGACCAATGCAGTCGGCCTGAACAGCGCTTCGTTCAACTCTGGCCGCCTCATTGGTCCCGCGGTGGCCGGCCTGCTGATTGCCGCGGTAGGCACTGGGCCGACTTTGCTCATGAACGGGGCAACGTTCATTGCGGTCATCATCGCCCTGCTCCTGCTGGACGTCACGATGTTGCGCCCCGCCCCGCGCAGTAGCGGTCGAGGTCAGATCCGGCACGGTCTGCGCTATGTGCGAGGCCGTCCGGACATCATGCTGATCATGGGATTGGTCTTCGTCCACGGCACGTTCGGGATGAACTTCCAGCTGACCAACGCGCTGATGGCCACCGAGACGTTCAACCGTGGCGTGCGTGAGTTTGGGCTGCTGGGATCCGTGATGGCCATCGGCTCACTTGGTGGCGCACTGCTGGCTGCGAGACGTGAACGGCCGCGGTGGCGGATGCTGCTCGGAGCATTCGCGAGCTTCACGCTGTGCACCCTGCTGCTCGGTTTTGCCCCCAACTTCACGACGTATGCGGTGCTGCTCATCCCCACCGGGCTGGCCGCGCTGACCGTGATGGTGACCGCGAATTCGATGGTCCAGTTGAGTGTCGATCCGCAAGTCCGAGGGCGTGTCATGTCGCTCTACATGGCGGTCTTCTTTGGTGGGACTCCGCTCGGAGCACCGATGATCGGCTGGATTGGCGATGAGTTCGGCGCTCGATGGACGATCTGGATTGCCACGCTGATGTGCGGTCTGGCGGTCAGTGCTGCGACGCTGTATGTCATGCGTACCGATGATCTGCATGTGCGGCGTGGCCCGTCCTTGAGCAGCCCGCTAGTGCTCCTACGAGGCCCGATGCACGCCATGCCTGAGCAGGCCCGCTGATGAGCGCCCGCACCCGCCGAATCGTGGTGGTCATCGCGCTCATCGCCATGTTGGGCACCGTCTTGCTGGCCAGCATTGGCAGTCTGAGCACTGGGTCTGGCGGATGAGATTCACCACGCGGCCCACGTTGCAGGGCACGTTCGGCATGGTGTCGACCACGCACTGGATCGCCTCAACCGCCGCGATGGGGATGTTGGAACGCGGCGGCAACGCATTCGACGCCGCAGTATGCGCGGGCTTTGTGTTGCACGTTGTCGAGCCCC
>JBBSNC010000091.1:0-10181 GCA_038232855.1 Actinomycetales bacterium | reverse complement strand
GTCGACCCAGATGATCTTGGTGCCTTCGGTGCCTTGCGCTGCGGCAACGGCGCCCAGGCCCACGGGCCCGGCAACCGGCATGATGATGTCGGCGTCCTGTGCAATGAACTGCTCGGTCAGCGTCTGACCTTGGCTCTGGTTCTCGAAGTCACCCGAGAACGACCCCGACTGGGCTTCCTTGTCCCAACCCAGGACCTTGACCTCGGCGTCGTTGTCCTCGTTGTACTTGGCGACACCGTCGGCGTAGCCGTCCATGAAGATGGCCACCGACGGGATCTGGATGCCGCCGAAGGTGGCAACCGTGCCGGTTTCAGTCATTCCGGCAGCCAGGTAGCCCGCCAAGAAGCTGGCCTCGACGGTGTTGAACAAGATCGGCTTGCCGTTCTCAAGCTCGACCGGGGCGAAATCGGCATCCGAAAATCCGGAGTCGACCAAGGCGAAGTTGGTGTCGGGATTCCCTTCGGCACCTTCCTGGATAGCGTCCTCGAGCAGGAAGCCGGCCCCGATGACCAGGTCGCAGCCCTGGCTGACCAGCGTTCCGACGTTGGGGGAGAAGTCAGAGGGGGACTGCGACTCGACAAGTGTGGTGCTGATCCCCAACTCGGACTCAGCGGACTCCATACCTTCGGCACCCGACTGGTTGAACGACTGGTCATCGAACCCGCCGGCATCGGAGACCATGCAGGCTGTGAAGTCCGCTGCGTCGCCGCCGCCTTCACTCTCCTGCGCGGCTTCCTCGCCTGAGCTGGTTTCGCTTTCCTCTTCCGGGGCGTCGCCGCACGCAGCGAGCACGAGCGTTGCGGCTGCCGAGACGGCCGCTAGTTTCAAGACCTGGCGCACAATTTCTCCTTCGATACGGGGCCATGCATGAGCAGCATGGGACTGTAAACCACGGCCCGCATCGTACCCCCGACCCGGGCCTGTACAGGTGCTGTAAACGATCGCATACCGAAATGTGACGCAACGGTGACGTGCCTCAGCCCAGGGCGACGGCCGCCAATAACTTGGCGCCGTGGAACAGAGCCTCGTCGTCAACCACCAGATCCCCTTGATGCAGCTCGAAAGTCGGCCCGCCCGGCGTGCGGGTGCCCAGCCGCGCCATCGCTCCGGGGACCTGGGTGAGATACCAGCCGAGATCCTCACCGCCCAGGGACTGTTGAGTCAGCGTCACCGACTCCGGACCGATCACCGACCGGGCCGCCGAGGCAAACACCGAGACTGCGGCAGCGTCGTTGTCGACCGGCGGCACGCCCTTGACGTGACGGACTGTGGCGTGGACTCCGTAGGGCCGCACCACGGCGTGCACGATCTCTTCGATCAAGGTGGCTGTGGTGTCCCAGGTGTGCGAGTCGAGCATGCGCAAGGTGCCGAGGCACTCCCCCGAGGCGGGAATGACATTTGGCACCGTCCCCGCCCGGACTGCGCCCCATACCAGGGCAGTGCCCGAACGCGGATCGAGGCGTCTGGACAAAATTGCCGGAACTTCGGTGATGACCTTGCCGAGAGCGAACGTGAGGTCGGAGGTCAAGTGCGGCCGCGAGGTATGGCCGCCTCGGCCGGACAGAGTGACCCTAATGGAGTCCGACGCTGCCGTAATGGGGCCCGCCTTCAGGCCAACCGTCCCCACATCGATCGATGGGTCGCAGTGCACGGCATACAGGTAGTCGACACCTTCAAGCGCCCCGGCATCCATCATGGCGTGCGCACCGCCAGGCATTGACTCCTCGGCGGGCTGAAAGAGCAATCGAACGGCCAGTCCTCGCCGCGCCAACTCCTCCTGCATTCCGGCTAGAGCCAACCCAGCGCCCAGCACCGCCACGGTATGCAGATCATGACCACAGGCGTGCGCGACACCGGCAGATTTCGACGCAAAAGGCAGTCCGGTGACCTCATCGACAGGCAGGGCGTCAAGATCGGCGCGCAAGGCGATCCGTCGTAGCGGGTCGGTGGCACCCAGATCAACGATGGCACCTGAACCGGGCAAGGGACGGACGCGGACGTCACTGTCCTGCAACCGATTCAAGACCAATGCCGTCGTTCGGTGCTCCTGCCAGGACAGCTCGGGGTGCTTGTGCACCTCATGTCGGCATTCGATCAGCCTCTCCCGCATGTCATCGATGCTCGCCACTACGCGCGAGGTCACGTCGTCGTTGCTCGGGTTGGCGGTAGCCGGGGCAGAGGCAGGTTCAGCGGTCACAAGAGGCTCGAGAGATCACAGTCAGTAGAGGGGGTGGGTCAGTGGATCACCTTACCGTCCGCTCGCAATGCCCTCGCCGTGGCCGTGGTCGGCAGGTAGCAGGTGGCGGTCAGAACGTTTCGCGGGGGACGTACTGGCCCCAGACGTCGCGCAACGCATCAGCGACCTCGCCACCGGTGGCGCGCGCGCGGAGCGCATCGCGCATCGGGATCAGCACGTTGTCGCTGCCCGAGGCGGCCTGCTGCATCTGCTCCAGGCTGACGCTGACCGCAGCGTTGTCCCGCTGACTGCGCAACTCCTCCAACCGGGCGCACTGTGTGGCTTCGATCGCCGGGTCGACCCGCAGCAATTCGTAGGGCTCCTCGGACTCACTCGCAAATCTGTTGAGCCCCACCACGACTCGCTCGACAGAATCGATCTCCAGCGCCGTCGCATAGGCAGCCGATTCGATTTCGCTTTTCTGGAAACCTTCCTCGATGGCTCGCACCGCGCCCCCCCGGTCTTCGACGGCCTGAATCAGGTCCAGAGCGGCCGCTTCCACGTCGTCGGTCATCGACTCCACCACGTAGGACCCGGCAAAGGGGTCCACGGTCTTGGTGACGTCGGTTTCGTAGGCGATCACCTGTTGCGTCCGCAGCGCCAACCGGGCGGCCTTGGCGCTGGGCAACGCAATCGCCTCATCGAAAGAGTTGGTATGCAGTGACTGGGTTCCGCCCAACACCGCTCCCAAGCCCTGCAGAGCCACCCGCACCATATTGACCTCGGGCTGCTGAGCGGTCAGTTGGACGCCGGCGGTTTGGGTGTGGAAGCGCAGCATCAGCGACTTCGGGTTCTGCGCACCGAACTCTTCGCGCATGATCCGCGCCCAGATTCGCCGGGCGGCGCGGAACTTCGCGACCTCTTCCAGCAGGGTTGTGCGCGCCACGAAGAAGAACGACAGTCGCGGAGCGAAGTCATCGACTCCTAGACCGGCGGCCATGGCAGCGCGCACATACTCTTTGGCGTTCGCGATCGTGAAGGCAATCTCCTGTGCTGGAGTCGCCCCTGCCTCGGCCATGTGGTAGCCCGAGATCGAGATGGTGTTCCACTTCGGCATCTCGGCCGCGCACAACGCAATGGTGTCGCTGACCAGTCGCAACGACTCCGCCGGCGGATAAATGTAGGTGCCGCGGGCGATGTACTCCTTGAGCACGTCATTCTGGATGGTGCCGTTCAGCTGATCAGCGGCAATCCCCTCGTGCTCAGCCGCCAACTGATACATCAACAGCAATGTCGATGCCGGGGCGTTGATCGTCATGGACGTGGAGACCTGATCCAGCGGCAGCCCGTGCAGGAGCAGCCGCATGTCCTCAACCGAGTCGATCGCCACCCCGACCTTGCCCACCTCACCGCTGGCTAGCGGGTGATCGCTGTCATAGCCCATCTGCGTCGGAAGGTCGAACGCCACGGACAATCCACCGGTGCCGTTGGCCACCAACTCGTGATAGCGCGCATTGGACTCAGTCGCAGTGCCGAAGCCGGCATACTGCCGCATCGTCCACGGGCGACCCGTGTACATCGAGGGGTAGACCCCCCGGGTGTAGGGGTACGAACCAGGGGCGCCCAGGCTCTGCTCCGGGTCGAAGCCAGCGAGGTCATCAGCGCTGTAGACCGGCTGCAACGGGAGCCCGGACTCGGTATGCAGATCGCTCATTCGCTCAGGCTACTGCGCAGTCGCATTAGGACCGGTGGAGCCACAGTGTCGGGGTCACCCCGCGGTGGCGGTGGTGCGAGTGCGACTACTTGTTTCGGATTCGAACCGGGGGAACATCATCTTGGCCAGCAGGGCCAACCCCACCAACACCACCACAACGGTCACCAAGCCGATCACGCCACTGCCGGTCAGGGCCAGGACGACATAGCCCAGCAGCGCTGCGAAAGCCCCGGCGATCGCATAGGGCAACTGGGTGATGACGTGCGTGATGACATTGCAACTGGCTCCAGTGGACGACAAGATCGTGGTGTCCGATATCGGCGAGCAATGGTCACCGAACACGGCCCCGGCCAACACTGCGCCAAAGGCCGGCAGCAACAGGTCAGGCTGTTCGATCGAGTTCATGATGTCGCCGGCAATCGGAATCAAAATGCCGAACGATCCCCACGACGTGCCGGTCGAGAATGCCATCGCACCGGCCATCAGGAACATCACCGGGATCAGCCACTGCGGCTCCATGTTGGCGCTCTCCACCAAGCCGCCGAGATAGTCGCCAGTGCCGAGCTCGGTGATCAGCGAGCCCAGCATCCAGGCCAACAGCAAGATGTAGACCGCTGGCAGCATCGACTTGATCCCCTCGACCAAGCCCCGGCCGAGCGTGGCGGCACTGAACTTCGGATTGTTCATGGTGAAGCGCATGTAGTAGTACATCGCTGCCGCGAAGCCCAGCACTGCGCCGTAGATCAGCGCCTCGGTCACGTCCGTGTTGGCCATGATGTCCAGTGGCGCCCAGCTCGGTTCGTCAGCGCCCGCGTATCCGGTGTAGACGATGCCACCCAGCACGCCGGCCACAAGGGCTACGAAGGGGATGATCAGCGCCCGCTTGGCGCCGGGCTCATGGACAGGGAGGTCCTCGTCCAGCTCCCCCGGGATGGCGAGTGAGTCATCGTAGGTCTTGCCTTCGGTGACCGCCCGCATCTCTTCCTTTCGCATCGGGCCGAAATCGAGTTGCAGGCCGACGACCAGGAAGACCGTGACGATCGCGGCGATGGCGTAGTAGTTCATGCTCGCCGCAGTCAGGAAGGCCTGCACTTCACTCACAGTCAGCGCTGATGCGGCGACGAACGGGGCCATGATGCCGATGATGCTGGCTCCCCAACTGGAGAACGGTGCCAAGACCGCGACCGGTGCAGAGGTCGAGTCGATGAGGTAGGCCAACTTTGCCCGGGCGACGTTGTGGCGATCGGTCACCGGACGCGCCACCTGCCCCACCGCCAGCGCGTTGAAGTAGTCATCAATGAAGATGACGACACCGAGCACCGCCGCGAGCAACTGAGCTCCCCGTCGAGTCTTGATCCGCTCGATCGCCCAATCGGAGAAGGCCGAACTGCCACCCGCCATCAGGATCAATGCGGTGATCATGCCCAAGGTCAGCGTGAAGATCAGGATGTAGACGTACGTCGTGTTCAGCGCACCCTCGGTCCAGAAGATCCCGGAGAAGGCGGTCCACACCAGAGACAGCGTCTCCAGCGGGTTGTACTCGGCGACGATGAATGCTGCACTGAGCACACCCGCCCCGAGGGAGAGCAGCACTTTCTTCGTCGTGATGACGAGGACGATCGCCAGGACCGGCGGCAGAATGCTGAGAATCGATGCTTCCATGGGCGGGGCTCCTCTGGGCGACTCGTGCTCGTGCCGCTTAGGCTAGACCCGAAGCCCCTGCACCACAACAGGCCGCGTTGACTGGCGCTTACAACGCTCGGATGCCGTTCACAAGCCCTGGCCCGCCGTATACCGCGCCGGTGTACATCTGGACGAGTTCGGCGCCGACGTCCAGCATCGCCCGCGCGTCGTCCACCGTCATGATGCCGCCGACCCCGATGACCGGGAAGGTGCTGCCGGCCACGATCCGGGCCACCATCGCTCGGGACCGCAGGGTCAAGGGTGCCCCGCTGAGCCCGCCCGGCTGGCGGCTCTGTTCGCGTTCGCTGGGATCGATGAGATCCCGAGCGATGGTCGTGTTACCGGCGATGATCCCGCTGATGCCGACGTCGGTGGCGACCTGCAGCGCTTCATCGATTGCTGGGTCACTCAGGTCAGGTGCCAGTTTGACCAGCACCGGCGTGCCGTGAGCCTCCCGCACCAGCGTGCTCAGCAACTCACGCAGCAGATCAGCATCTTGCAGAGAGCGCAGGCCGGGTGTGTTCGGGCTGGAGACGTTGATAGCGATGTAGTCGGCGATGTCGTTCACGGCACGCAGAGAACTCAGGTAGTCCTCGGTGGCTTCGTCGAGGGGGGTGACTTTGCTCTTGCCGAGAGAGACTCCGACGGGTATGTCGATGAGCCCGCGCTCGCGGTCTGCCCGCACCTGCGCAGCGAGCGCCTGCGCGCCGTCGTTGTTGAAGCCCATCCGGTTGATCAGGGCACCGCTGCGCGGCAGCCGCACGAGCCTGGGCGCAGGATTGCCGGGCTGGGCAACCGAGGTCACAGTGCCGACCTCGGCATGCCCGAATCCCAGGGCTGACCACATTGGAATCGCCTGGCCGTTCTTGTCCATGCCGGCCGCGAGACCAAGCCGATTGCCGAAGTGCACTCCCCACAGGTCCACACCGGCACTGCTGCTGCGCCCTTGGAGCGCTCTGACTGCGAACCGCCCTGCCGCGAGGCGGCCAAAAGTGCTAGCGCTGGCCACGGTGAGACGGTGCGCGCGCTCAGCGTCGAGGCGAAAGAGCAGCGGCTTGGCAACCGCGCTATAGCCACGCGCGGCGATTCTCAGTCGTGGAGGTTGCACGGCTCAGCACTGTACTCGCGGCCTAGACTCACCTGGTGGTCGGCGAAGCAGGCGCGCAAGAACCGGCGGGGGGCATACCCGGCTTGTATGCCGTGATCCCCGCCGGTGGGTCAGGCACACGACTGTGGCCACTGTCGCGCACGAGCCGCCCTAAGTTTCTCCTCGACCTCAGCGACAGCGGCTCCTCGATGCTGCACGAAACGGTCGATCGGCTGCGGCCACTGTGTGCGGATCGGTTGTTCGTGATCACCGGGAGGCCGCACGCCGATGCTGTCGCAGCAGACCTCGCCGATGTCTCGGCAGCCCGAATCGTCATCGAACCAGCGCCCCGCGACTCGCTGCCAGCCATTGGCTTGGCCGCCGCGATGGTGGAGCGGGAGGCGCCTGCGGCTGTGCTGGGCTCCTTCGCCGCCGACCACGTCATCGCAGATATCGAGGCGTTCGAGCGTTCGGTGACTGCCGCCGTCGAGTGCGCTGCGGGGGGCGATCTGGTCACGTTGGGGATACAGCCGACGTATGCAGCAACCGGGTATGGATACCTTGAGGTTGGTGCAGCACATGCCTTTGCCGGGCCTGAGGGGTCGCGAGCGCGTCGGGTCACCGCGTTCGTAGAAAAGCCCAGCACCGAAGTCGCACAGGCTTATCTGGCCCAGGGATACCTCTGGAATGCCGGCATGTTCGTCGTGCAAGCAGCTGTGCTGATGCAGATGATCGAACGCTGGCAGCCCGAGCTGGCTTGGCGGTTGCGCGGCGGGGCCGCCGATCCCGATGCGATCGAAAGTCTGTGGTCCGGTATACCGAGCATGTCGATTGATCGCGCTATCGCCGAACCTGCTGCGGCCCACGGCCAAGTGGCCGTCGTCCCGGCGACCTTCCAGTGGGACGACATCGGCGACTTCGCTGCTCTCGCGGACCACTTAGCGATCCCCGGTCACCCCGTAGCAGTCCACGTGGCCGCCGGTACAGCACCAGGCCAAGGTCGGCCCACGGTGATGAGCGTGGATTCCTCGGGGTTGATCTCGGCGGGAGCAGGCCGAGCGGTGGTCGCACTAGGGGTCCGCGACATCGTCATCGTGGACACCCCGGATGCGTTGCTGGTGACCACCCGCGAGCGCGTCCAAGATGTCAAGGCGGTGGTGCAATCGTTGCGCGAGCAGGGGCTGAGTGGACTGACCTAAGTCGGCGGGCGGTCCTCCGTGCTCACCCCAGAAGTTGGCGCTGAGCCGATAGGGGCAGCCGCGAACGAGTGCGCCAGTTGTCGTCATCATCCAAGGTCAACAGGGACAGGTGCGGTACCGAGAAACTCCCCCTGAAGTCGGCGTGCTCACGCTGTGCGTGATCCAAGACATCGTCGGCTACATCGTGAGCCAAGGTCACATGGGGGTGAAAGGGATAGGGCGAACGGGTCTGCACCGGTCCGGAGGTCACGGCTGCTGCCAGGGCCGAGCACTCGGGACCACCGCGTTCCAGGGCGAGAAACACCACGTTGGAGACGGGGCGGAAGGTACGCGTGCCGCGCAACACGACGTCAATCGCTGCATGCTGGGTGGCGATCCCTTGCAGGTGCTGTTCAACAGGCGCATAGTCCAGCACAGGCATTCGGGTGGGCGGCAGCAGCGTGATGTGCGTGGGTATGTCGTGTGCTCGCGGGTCGCCGTACCCCGCACGGATCACCGCGATGTCGCCCCCCCATGGATCGGGGACGACCAGCACGACGCCCACAGTCATGGAGGAACCGTTCACAGGCGGTGACCCTACCCGGTGAACCCGCAGCGGTGGCGGGCTTGGCCCTAGACCTGCGACGCTTCGTGCAGATCGGCCACAATCTCGTTGAACGTCTGCGAGGGGCGCATCACCGCGGTCGTCTTGTCCTGGTCCGGTAAGTAGTAGCCGCTCAACTCGACGGCCTCACCCTGCACCTCGTTCAACTCGGCCACAATCTCGTCCTCGGCGTCAGCCAAAGCCTGAGCTACTTCGGCAAAAGACTGCGCAAGATCGGCATCCTCATCTTGAGTCGCCAGCTCCTTTGCCCAATACATCGCGAGATAGAAGTGGCTTCCCCGATTGTCCAACTCCCCGACCTTTCGACTCGGCGACCGCCCCTGCTCCAGCAGTGTCCCGGTCGCCCGATCCAGTGCCGCCCCAAGCAGGGTCGCTCGCGGGTTGTCGGCGACATCGCCCAGATGCTCCAAACTGACAGCTAGCGCCAGGAACTCACCCAGGCTGTCCCAGCGAAGGTGATTCTCGGACAGCACTTGCTGCACATGCTTCGGCGCCGAGCCGCCAGCACCGGTCTCGAACAATCCGCCGCCGCTGATCAGAGGCACGACCGAGAGCATCTTTGCGCTGGTGCCCAATTCCAGGATCGGAAACAGGTCGGTGAGGTAGTCGCGCAGCACATTGCCAGTGACCGAGATAGTGTCCTCTCCGGCGCGGATACGCTCCAGGCAGTGGGCGGTCGCTTCGACCGGCGACATGATCTCAATCTGGAGGTCTTCGGTGTCTTCTTCCTGCAGATACTCCTTGACCTTGGCAATGAGTTTTGCGTCGTGGGCGCGGGTCTGGTCCAACCAGAAGACTGCCGGCGTCTGCGCGGCGCGGGCTCGCGTCACCGCAAGGCTCACCCATTCCCGGATCGGGACATCCTTGGTCTGACAAGCCCGCCAGATGTCACCTGCCTCGACGTCGTGCTCGGTGAGCACTTCACCTGATGAGGTTTGCACCACGACCGTGCCTGCCGATTCGATCTCGAAGGTCTTGTCGTGGCTGCCGTACTCTTCGGCGGCTTGGGCCATAAGGCCGACATTCGGCACCGAACCCATCGTCGTAGGGTCAAAAGCACCGTGTTTTCGGCAGTCCTCCAGCACTTCCTGGTAGACGCCGGCATAACTGCTGTCCGGGATCACCGCCAGGGTGTCGGCAGGCTCTCCATCGGGAGCCCACATCTGGCCCGAGGTGCGAATCATGGCTGGCATTGAGGCATCGACGATGACATCGCTGGGCACATGAAGGTTGGTGACGCCCTTGTCGGAATCGACCATCGCCATCTGCGGACCGGCGGCGAGCCCCTCCTCGATGGCGAGGCGAATCTTCTCCCCCACCCCTTCAGGCAAGCCATCGAGCCCACCGAGGATGCCGGCCAACCCGTTGTTGGGGTTCAGCCCTGCGCCAGCCAACTCCTTGCCATACTCATCGAAAACCCCCGGCAGGAAGGCCCGCACGGCATGGCCGAAGATGATCGGGTCCGAGACCTTCATCATCGTGGCCTTAAGGTGCAGGGAGAAGAGCACATCCCGGTCGGCGGCTTCAGCGATTTTGTCGCTGAGGAAGGTCCGCAGGGCCGCCACGTGCATCACGGTGGCATCGAGCACATCCCCGGTCTTCACCAGCACTTCTGCACGTAAGACGGTCTCGGTGCCGTCGTGGTCGCGGTGCACGACGGAGAGGGTGTCGTCGGCCTTGATCACGACGGACTGCTCGCTGTGCCGGAAGTCGCCTTC
>JBBSNC010000090.1:0-10185 GCA_038232855.1 Actinomycetales bacterium | reverse complement strand
CTCACAGCAGACGCTCGCCCAGGCCCTGGCCGCGCATTTTCCGCAGGATGCTGTGTTGTCCGAGGAGGCGGCTGACGACCACGGTCGACTCACCGCCGATCGGGTGTGGATCATCGATCCGCTCGACGGCACACGCGAGTTCAGCGAGTTCGACCGCGACGACTGGGCTGTCCACGTGGCCCTGTGGCAACACGGCGAGCTCACCGCAGGCGCCGTCGCTCTGCCGGCTCGGGGAGTGACCTACAGTTCGGCTGGTGCATCTGCAGCCGAGCCGCCCACCGATGGATCAAACCTACGGCTGGCGGTCAGCAGGTCACGGCCACCGCAGTTCGTCACCGTATTGGCGGAGCGGCTGCCGGCCACGCTGGTGCCGATGGGCTCAGCGGGGGTTAAGGCGATGTCGGTGGTAGCGGGGTTGAGCGACGCCTACATCCACGGTGGAGGGCAGTATGAGTGGGATTCGGCGGCGCCGGTTGCGGTGGCCCGAGCCGCCGGACTGCATACCAGCCGCCTAGACGGCTCTCCCCTGGTGTACAACAACGAGAACCCTTGGCTGCCCGATTTGATCGTGTGCCATCAGCATCGTGCGCAAGAGCTATTGGACGAGGTGGCGAGAATCTCCGGCTGAGGATTCAGCATCTAAAGGCCACCTTTCTTTCGGGTGCAGTCGTCTACGCCTGTTTGCCCTTGCGCCGACGCCGTAGTGCCTTCACCAGCACATCTAGGGCAAGGAAGCGGCGCAGCAAAAACATCATCACCAGATAGAGCAGCATCGCGAGCCCTAGGCCGACCGAAATAGCGATCGCCCGGGTGTCCACCAGCGCATCGACCACAAGCGGGATACCCGCGAAGCAGCCTGCGGCGAGGGTCATCGAGACCAGGGTGGCGCCGCCGAACGGATGCAGTTTGAAGGCCAGTCCGATCTGGGTCAGCGGGACCAGGTTGGCAGCCACGATGGCGCTGGCCCATCCGATAGCTGCCCCCAGGATGCCGATCTGGGGGATGAGGAGCAGATCTAGTCCCAGGTTCACGACGAAGGCCAGCAACACGTTGCCAAGGTTCCACAGCGACTTCCCGGCCATGGTCAGAACCATGTCGACCATCCCGCAACTTGTCGAAACCAACATCGCGAAGCACAAGATGAGCAGGGCAGTGTCACCGACGGAGTATCCGGGGCCGAACACGGTCAGCACCTCTGAGCCGAACACGATGAGCACCAGGTACAACGGCCAAGCTACCAAGACAAGCCACGCCGTTGAGGCCTGGTACAGCTGCTGAGCGTCCGCCCGGTCGCCCCGCGCTAGCGCCTCACCCAACAACGGCTGCGCGCTGAGCGATACCGCGCGCGCAGCCATCTGCCCTAGCGAAAGAAACCGGGTCGCCGCGGCGTAGATCGCGGCTGCAGACAGGCCAGCGAGACTGCCGACCAAGATGATGTCCAGGCGCTGCATCGCGACTTGCGCCAGGCCAGCCAGTGCTCGCGGGGCAGTGAAGGCCCAGAATGGCCTGGCCTCGCGCAACCGCGAACGGGCGGCTTGGGGAGCTGCCCGGGTGCTGAGTCGACGCCACCACCACCACCCGCCGATAGCCAGTGGCAGGTATGCCGCCGCCCACGCTCCCGGGGCAGCCTCCGGTCCGATCACCATGATGCCGACAGCGACGAACCCCAGTTGCAGGAGCGGACGAGCCATCTGATCGACGCTGGCGTTGACCTTCATGGTCCCCAGGCCACGCGTTCCGGCTAAGGCGAGGTAGAGGACCGCCGCAAAGGGGATGAAGATGGCCATGACACGCACATGTCCAGCGAATTCCTGGGAGCGTTCGGCACTGAACACCTCCCCGAGCGGCTGTGCCGCAGCGGCCACGACGATCGCCACCAGCACCGCCACCACCAGCACCGGCCGGGACGCGATACGCATGTAGCCGGAGACTTTGTCGAGCTCCCCCCGAGCGCGCGAACCCGACAAGAAATACACCAGGCCGGTGTTGGTCCCCAGTTGACCGAGTGCGCTCGCCAGCAGGAAGAAGGATGTTGCCACGAAAAAGACCCCGGCCTCCGCCTGGGAAGTCAGCCGCGTGACCGCGACTGTGGTGAGCAAGGTGGCGACAGCAGCTACTCCCGACCCCGCGAAGTTGAGCAGGCTACCGCGAGCGACCCGATCCAAGGATGTACTGCGTGGCGCTGCAGTCTTCCCCTCAGTGCTCACCAGTGCCCCGAGATGCTCGGTCGACCAGGCGCTCCAGACCAGGCAGCAGCCACGACGACAATGCGCCCTTAGGAGCCCCGGCCTCAAGCTGCCCGTCGGTGATGAACCGCTCGCCCAAACCGAGCAAGTAGAGCGCGAAGATGGCTGATCCCTGGGCGGGGTTGGCGCCGTTCTCCGCCACGATGGCGCCCGCCCGGCCCGCTACGTGCTCCACGGCCTCCCGAGGACTCATGTTGTCCAGGCGCACCGCAGCCTCGAGTCCGTAGTGGAGCGCATCGAAGCCGACCGGTACATCACCGGCGAATCGCTCCCAGTCCCACACCACCGCCCGGGCCCCGGGGGTAGCCATGTTCCAGGGGGTCCAGTCGCCGTGTGCCGCCCCGACCTCGAAGTCCAGCTCTCCCCACCGGTGTTGCATCCACCGACTACGGGCAAGGAGCTGGTCGGCCTCCGCCACCCCTGCTGAGCGCTTCAGGTTGGCCATGGTGCGTTGCCACCAAGTCAGGCTCGACAAGGACCCACGGCTCGTGGCGGGTGTCTGCGCCAGCTCGCACATGGCCTTGCTCCGCGCCGCAGTGTCGATGCCACCGGCGGTCCAGGTGGGGACGGGGGCAAGCACGAGGTAGACGCACTCACCCCACGATCCGTGGTGCAGCAACGGCGGAATGGACAGGTGGACCAGATTCCGACGTGATAGCTCGGTCAGGGCTGCCGCTTCGCCTGTCACACGCTGCCGCGTAAGGTCGTTCACTCCCACCTTGGCGAACGCGACTAGTTCACCGTTGCGGCGCATGATCTGCACTACGGGCTTCTGATTGGCCCGAGGGGGACCAAGGTTCATCCCGATGACGATTTCTTCATCGAGCAAACGGCTGAAATGCGCAGGCAGGCTGTCTTGCCCCGCGGCAATACGGACCTTGGCCCGGGACGGGCTCAACACGGCCGCGCCTGTCCGGCCTAACCCGTGCAGGGCTCTGGCCTGCAGGCGTCCCCGCCGCGTACTGGGTGACTTGTAGTTCTTCAAAGCGGCCGCAGTGGCCTTGCCTGGTCGATCCGGGACCAGCAACGTCGCGCGCGATGCCCGAGGCAGCAGCAGGAAAGCCTGCGCTGATCCACCCCTGCGCCCAGGTCCGTGCGTTATCTCATGTGGCTCGGGCCACAGGGCGCGTAGCGCGACATACCAGGGCGGTTCGTCGCTAAGCTGGCGCATCGACATCGTCGATCGCCGGATCGGGCGACGACGTCTTTCCCGAGGTAGACCTCTGGCCTTCCTTGCGGGTCGGCTCGGCATCGCCAGTCGACTCCCGACGGTGTCCCCTGAGAGAGACGTCAGGCGCAAGCACCGCCCCAAGCGTCGATATGTCGAGCCGTCGGAAACGGTCCAGGGCAGCGGCTACACGAGCATGCGTGGTCCGGCTCGAGGAGAGCACGAGAAGGACAGAATCGGCGGCGCCGATGACCGCGTCTCCGTCAGCGGTTCCCGCACCGGCGGCGGCGAGCACCACGTAGTCGAATTCTCGCCTCAGCTGATCCACCATCTGGCGGAAAGCGGGTCCGGCGTACGTCTCGCGGGCGCCCTCCGGGTCCGATCCGGTGGCCAGCACGGTCACTCCCTCGGCGGCACGGAACGCTTCGTGGGTCGGCCGTCCGCCAGTCATGACGTCGGACAACCCAGGGGCGACCGGGACACCGAAGGAACTCTCCACCCCCGAGTCGAACGGGTCTGCGGCCACCGCGAGCACGGAGAACCCCGCCTCCGCAAGTGCCGCCGCGAGGTTCGCGGTAACCACCGAAGCGTGTTCGGCAGCATCGACGGCAGCAACCCCCACGACGTGGGGTCGAGGGCCGTTAGCGACCACGCCCGCGCGCAGGCGCCGATATTCCTCGCGGTTGACGTCGTTGCCAGCACCGAAGAACGCAGATCCCCCCGCCGCCGGGGTGATCTTGGCAAAGATCGGCACACCGTGAACGTCGACTGCCTCGTTTTCACGGATCAGGTCTGCCCTCCACTCGCGCAGGATTGCCACCACGCCCCCCAACACCAGACCCAAAATGCCCGCCCCGATCAGGATCCACAGGGGACGGACTCCGTCCGCACTTTCGGGCGCACGAGCCGGGTTGAGGACGCGTCCGGGATCAGTGGACACGACCTCGGTGGCGCTGATGCTCTCGTTGACCTGGGCCAGGCGGTCGGCGTAGAGCTGCACTTCTTGGCTGGCGAAGGTGGCAGAGTCGCTCTCCGAGGCCTCACTCACGGCTCGGCGAAGGTTTTCGTCCGCGTTCTCGGCTTGGGCCTGTAGCGAATCCAGTCGAGCCGTCTGACTCTCCTCAGCACGATCGCCGCGGTATTCCAGGTATGCGTCAGCGAAAGCCTGGGCTCCCTGCTGGGCTCTTTCCGGTGATTCCGAGGAAAAGCGGACCTGGACTGTCTGCGTGCCTGCCGGGACGTCAACCCCCACGGACTCTCCCGACTCGGGCAGGGCGCGACCCGCGGACGTGCTCGCCAACTCCGCGATGGCTGGTGTGGTCACGAGCCCGGCCTCGGTCTCCATCGCGACAGACAACTGCGCGCCGCTGGCACTGGCTGCTTCAGCTGTCAACGGGTTGCCCGGCACCGGACTCACCAGCGTGGTGGACTCCGCGGTGTAGGTCGGCTCGACGATCTCGGTGTAGGCCCACCCCAGAGAAAGCACCACAAGAAAGACGAGCAGGAATGGCAACAGTTGATGTCGCAGTGCTGTCAGCAGCGACGGAAGCCCGGAACTGCCGGGTGACGTGGTATCCAAAGTGTTCCCTCCGGCAACGACGAACGACTTAACATTTGGCGACAACCTGAATGGCGCCTGACTCCCAAACATGTAGGATACAGCCTTGAAACGGCCATCGCGTTCACGGGGGAACATGTCTGCACCGAGTGACTCGTCGGATAGCGCGGGCGCCGAGAACGTCCTTCTCGTGGCCTCCAGTGGGGGCCACCTCGCCCAACTGCTGATTTTGCGTCCATGGTGGACTGCACGTTCGCGAGCCTGGGTCACCTTCGACCTTCCCGATGCGGTTTCACAACTCCAGGGCGAGCGCCTATATCGGGCCGCCCACCCCACGACCCGAAACATCCTCAATCTGCTCCGCAATACGATTTTAGCCTTGCGAGTCCTCCACCAGGAGAAGCCCGACCTTATTGTGTCCACCGGAGCGGGAGTCGCTGTACCGTTTTTCGTGTTAGGCCGAATGCTCGGAATCCCCACGGTGTACGTCGAGGTCTACGACCGAGTGAATAGCGCGACATTGACGGGGCGAATGTGTCTACCTTTTACCACGCTCTTCCTGGTTCAGTGGGAGAGCCAACTTAGCCTCTACCGCGGCTCCGTCCTTTTAGGCCGACTACTGTGACAATCAAACTGGTGGTCACGGTGGGCTCGGACTCACATCCGTTCGACCGGTTGGTCGAATCGGTGGATGCATGGCTAGTCGGCACGAACCGCCGCATCGAAGCCGCCATACAATACGGCACGTCGGCGCCGCCTCGACACTTGCAGTGTTGGTCCGCGGCGCATGCCTACCTTACCTTTTCAGAACTTCAGGAACAGCTCGCGGGAGCCGACGTCGTCATCACCCAAGGCGGTCCGACCGGCATCAGCGAGGCGCGTCGCCTCGGCACCCAACCCATCGTGATGCCACGGACGCCCGAGCGTGGAGAACACGTCGACGGACATCAGGTCGCCTTCTGTCGACATCTCGCAGGAGACGGTGACATCATCCTTGCTGAGAGCGCGCGTGACCTGCACGACGCACTCGACGAGGCGGTCGAGGATCCCAGTCGACTGCGAATCGACGTGGACGCGGACCCGGGGACGCACGAAGTGGTGGAGCGCTTCGATGAGTTGGTGTGTGATCTCAAATTGAAGTGGCCGTCGCGCCGTCGTGGATAGGATGCGACTCGAGCCTGGAGGCCATCACACTCATCGAAACCGAGGGGTCAAATTGACGAGGGAAAGATCTGGCACGTCGCCGGTGGTGGTATACATCGCGGGCTCGGGGCGCTCTGGAACGACGTTGCTGGAACGTATGATCGGCGCGGTCAGTGGTCACGTTAACATCGGCGAGCTTATCGACCTTTTCCGTCGCGTCTACGAGCAGGACGAGTTGTGCGGTTGTGGTCAGCGCTTTTCCGACTGTTCCTTCTGGCAAGAAGTGGGTGCTCGGGCCTTCGGCGGGTGGGATGGACGCGTCATTGAGGAGGTGGCCTCACTGCAGCGGCGAGTGGCCAGGCAACGATTCATCCCGCACCATCTCTCGCCCGTCAAGTCAGGCGCGTTTGTTCGGGACAGCAGGGTCTACCGCGAGCGATATGCCCTCCTGTATCGAGCGATCCAGGAGACCGCCGGCGCATCCGTGGTCGTGGACGCCAGCAAGTGGCCGGCACAAGCCGCCGCGCTGATCGGACCCGAAATCGATCTGAGGGTCATCCACGTGCAACGCGACGTGCGAGGAGTGGCGTGGTCCATGGGCAAGCGACAGATAGTGCGGCCGCAGGACACACAAGGCCAAGACCTCATGGAGAGTGCCGGCGTGAAGGCCACCGCGCTGCGGTGGTCTCTGTGCCAGTCCGAGGTTGCTCTTTTGCGGCTGGCAGGGGTGCCGATGGTGCGCATCCGATACGAAGACCTGATCACCGATCCGCGCAACCAGGTGGCCCACGCCCTTGAGGCCATCGGCCTTCCGGCACCTTCAGTCGCGCTCCACCACATTGGTCGCCAGGAAGTCGATCTCGGCCCCAGCCACGGGCTGTCTGGCAACCCCTCCAGATTCGCCGAGGGAACGACGACCTTGTCCCTGGATCAGGCGTGGAAGCGGCAGATGTCCAGGCCCGACAAGGTCCTTGTCTCGGCCATCGGCCTCCCTCACCTCGTGCACCTGCCTGGTCGTGCCCATACCACCCACCCCACCGACGGAGGCCGGGAGTGAACACCACACCGGAAGGCACGACCTCAAGAGATGACGGGCCCAGCGGCGAGGCACTGGTCAGCGTCATTCTCGCTACCCGCGGCCGACCCGAGTTGGTGCGCGAGAGTATTCGATCTGTTGTTGCCCAGGACTATCCGGGACTCCTCCAGCTGATCGTGGTGCACGATCAGGAGGATCCTGACTCTTCCTTGGCCGACCTACAGAGCGAAGGTCGAGACATCACGGTCTTGACCAACACTCATAGCCCCGGCCTGGCCGGGGCACGCAACACCGGCGTGGACGCGGCGGTCGGCCGTTACATCGCCACCTGTGACGACGATGACACCTGGCACACCACGAAGCTCCGTAAACAGATGGACCTCTTGCAGGCCCATCCCGAACTGCTCGCTGTTGGTTGCGGTATCCGGCTGATGTTCCCGGAGAGTCGAGTGGTCGAGTGGCCCGGACGCGAGGACCGTGTCGGTCTGGACAGACTCGTGCGCAACCGAGTGAAGGAACTGCACTCGTCCACCCTGGTAATGCGCTCAGATGCCTTCGCCAAGGCGGGTGGCTACGACGAGGAACTACCCCACGCCTATGGAGAGGACTACGACTTCGTCTTGCGTCTGGCGCGGGTGGGGAGGATCGGCGTGGTGACCGAACCTCTGGCCGATATTCGCAAAGACGTCCAGTCCTGGTTCCGGGAGCGATCGCACAATACTTCTCAGGCCTTGCGATACCTGTTGGAACACCACCCTGAGATTCGGGACAGTCGCAAAGGACACGCCCGCGTCCTGGGCCAGATCGCCTTTGCGGAGTCCTCGATGGGGCAGCGAAGCGCCGCCTTGCGGACAGTCGGCTCCGCGTTGCGCCGCTATCCGATCGCTCCGCACGCCCACCTGGCCCTGTTTCATGTTGCGACCGGGACGAATCCCATGACACTCCTGAAAGCCGCTCGACGCACGGGGAGAGGTTTGTCGTGACCGACACGTCAAGACTGCCAAACTTCCTCTACATCGGGCCGGATAAGGCCGGCTCCACATGGTTGCACGAGGTGTTGATCGAGCATCCCGACATCTATCTTTCGCCAGCCAAGGACCTGTATTTCTTCGACCGCTACTACGCCAAAGGCCCAGAGTGGTATGCAGGTCACTTCAAGGACGCGCGCGATGAGACGATCATCGGGGAGGTCTGTCAGGACTACCTCGCCGATCCGGACGCGCCAGAACGCATTCATGAAACGCTCGGCGCCCCGAGGGTCATGGTGACTCTGCGCGATCCGGTCCAACGGGCCTTCTCCTCCTACCTATACATGCGCAAGCACGGAGAGGGACCGAGCACGTTCGCTCAGGCCTTGCGCGCCGAGCCTCGGCTTGTCGAGCACGGCCGCTATGGCGCTCAGATCGCCCGATTCCGTGAGTTCATTCCAGCCCAGAGCGTCCACATCGCCGTTTTTGACGATCTTAAGATCGATCCGCAGTCCTTTGTGGACTCAGTGCTGAGCTGGCTCGATGTCGCACCCATGACATTGACCGAAGAACAACGCGGTGCCAGGCTGCCAGCAAGTCGAGCGCGGTTTCTCCCTTTGGCCTGGGTCGTCCGGCGGGCTGCCAACGTGGTCCGGGCTTTCGATCAGGCATCGCTGGTGGGCGCAGTGAAGCGATCTCCGATCGTGCATCGGCTGCTCTACACCCCTTGGGGCACTAAGGCACCCGAGATCGAAGACGCGGACGCAGATTGGATCAGAGAGTGTCTGCGCGACGATGTCCGCGCTCTGGACGCTGAGTATGGGCTCGATCTAGAGCGGAGGTGGGGCTGGTAGTGGTCTCTATACGCAAGGCAGTGCCCCCGGGATGGCAACGGGCCGGACGTCGAGGATACGTCGAAGTAGGTCGCCGCACAGCGCAGTTCCGTGTGCTCCCAGACTTTATCCTTATCGGCGGGCAACGATGCGGGACGACGTCGCTGTTTCGGGCTCTCATGCAGCATCCCGATGTCGTCCGACCTACCTTCCACAAAGGCGTCAACTACTTCGACGTCAACTACTTTCGGGGGCCGAATTGGTATGCCGGGCACTTCCCTTTGCATTCAGTGGCCACCCGGCGCAGGGGGACCAGTGACGTGCATGTTTTCGAGGCCAGCGGTTACTACATGTTCCATCCGGAGGCATTGAGGAGGCTTTCTGAAGACATGCCCGGTATGAAACTCGTGGCGATGCTCCGAGATCCCGTAGAGCGCGCCTATTCAGCCTGGAAGCACGAGTCTGCACGAGGGTTTGAGTGGGAAGACTTCGAGACGGCGCTGAGCCTGGAAGACCAACGACTCATTGGTGAAGTGGATCGGATGCGCGCCGACCCGACATATGAGAGTTTTTGCCACCGGCACCACTCTTACCGCGGGCGAGGAGAATATGCCGACCTGTTGGACTCCGCCTTGTCGTACTTTCCTCGGGAACAGCTCCACGTCATGTACAGCGAAGATCTTTTTGAGCATCCCGAAGAAACCTTCAGTGCCATCTCCGCATTCTTGGAGTTGCCACCTCAACCCGACATCGTCTTCCACCGCTACAATTCCCGGCCCCGTCAACCTATGGGTAAACAGACACGGCGGGATCTGACCGAGCACTACGGGCGGCAGGTGGATCGGCTGACCGCGATCGTTGGTTCCCGTCCACCGTGGGGGTACTGACGGACGAGGCGAACACCCGCGCGGACAGGTCAAGATCTGGCAAAAGTGTTGCCGCAGGACGCACTTCGGCCTGCAAGCACTTGCGTTGTTACCGTTTCGTAACCTATTGTCACGCCCTATGACTGACATCAGCCGCCGTTCACTCCTCCAGTTCACCGGAGGCGCTCTAGGCGCCGCCGCCTTCGCCTCCGCGCCTGTGAGTGCCGCGCATGCCTCCACGCCCCAATGGCCCGGTCACAAGCCGGGTCGGATCTACCTAGGCTTCTCCGCGGCGGACTTCAGCACGACGCTACGTCGCACCGGCCCGGTGGGGCTCTACCGCACTTACCACCGGTGGTCCTGGTCT